>NZ_JBITPL010000020.1:0-1434 GCF_050467885.1 Rossellomorea sp. NRS-1567
GATTAAGTCCATATAATTGTGTAAAAAGAAAGAGTCATTTTATTCCTTCTTGTCAACACTGTTTTCACCGACGATAAACAATGAGAAGAGGAATGAAAATGACTCAATTACAGTTTAACCTAGATTTGGATTCTTTAAAAGAAGCAGTAATGAATTCTAATATCGAAACGGTGGTCCGTTCAGCCATCGTCCTTGTATTGAATGAATACATGGAAAGGGAGAGAGATGCCTACCTACAAGCAGCTTCTTATGAACGATCTACTGATCGTTTGGATTATCGGAATGGCTACTACGAACGCGAATTTACCATGAGTATTGGAAAACTCAAACTGAAGGTTCCACGTACACGTAATGGTGATTTTTCACCTTCCGTATTTGAAAAATATGCACGATGTGACCAGGCTTTTGTCATTTCTATGATCGAGATGGTGATTAATGGTGTTTCTACCCGTAAGGTTACTCATATTGTGGAACAGCTTTGTGGAGAGGCAGTTTCAAAATCATTCGTTTCTTCCCTTACTCAAAAACTAGATCCAATCATTAATGATTGGGCCAAGAGATCTTTGAATGGCACTTATTTTCCATTTATATTTGTAGATGCCATGTATATAAAAGTCCGTGAACACCATCGAGTCGTTTCAAAAGCCGTCTACATTGCGACAGCTCTTTCAGAGAAAAACAATCGTGAGATTTTAGGGTTAATGGTGGATCATGCGGAGAGCTATGAGAGTTGGAGTAGGTTCTTTCAACAACTGAAATCCCGCGGTCTACAATCTCCTAAGCTTGTGATCTCAGATGCCCATAAGGGTCTACAAAAAGCTGTCCTACGTGAGTTTATTGGAACCAGTTGGCAGAGGTGTAATGTACACTTTAAACGTAATATTTTCAAGCAACTCCCAAAGAAAGATTCTAAGGAAATTAGACTCATGATTAAGAGGGTGTTTGAAGCTGTCAAAATTGAAGATATGAGGAACTTTAAAGAAGAACTCATGAGTCAGTTTAGCGAGAATATAAAATATGAAAAAGCGTTGGCCATCTTAGATGAAGGCTTCGAAGATACCATTCAGTACATGGAGCACCCTGAAGAAATCCGACCACATATTCGCAGTACCAATTGTTTGGAACGCTTGAACCAAGAGGTTCGAAGAAGAGAAAAAGTCATACGGATTTTTCCTAACACGCAGTCAGCCTTTCGATTGGTCGGGGCAGTTTTACTTCATTATCAACAAACTAATTATTCAAAAAGAAAATCCTTTTAAAAAGCCCTAAGCATTTTTGAATGAAACTTTCCATTCAAATCGTTTCATAGCCAGGGCAGGCTGTCAAAGTGAAAAGCCTTTGACAGCCTGCCCTGGCTATGAAGGAATAAAAGCATGGAAGTTTCGCAAAAAAATGTTGAATCTAATACCTGTATCCGATTCAGTTGAAAAAACA
>NZ_JBITPL010000021.1:0-21882 GCF_050467885.1 Rossellomorea sp. NRS-1567
GGATTCTTTAAAAGAAGCAGTAATAAATTCTAATATCGAAACGGTGGTCCGGTCTGCCATCGTCCTTGTATTGAATGAATACATGGAAAGGGAAAGAGATGACTACCTACAAGCATCTTCTTATGAACGATCTACTGATCGTTTGGATTATCGGAATGGATACTACGAACGAGATTTTACAATGAGTATTGGAAAACTCAAGCTGAAGGTTCCACGCACACGCAATGGAGATTTTTCACCTTCCGTATTTGAAAAATATGCACGGTGTGACCAGGCCTTTGTCATTTCTATGATGGAGATGGTGATTAATGGTGTTTCTACCCGGAAAGTTACTCATATTGTGGAACAGCTTTGTGGAGAGGCAGTTTCAAAATCATTCGTTTCTTCACTGACTCAAAAATTAGATCCCATCATTAATGATTGGGCCAAGAGACCTTTGAACGGAACTTATTTTCCATATATATTTGTAGATGCCATGTATATAAAGGTTCGTGAACACCACCGTGTCGTTTCAAAAGCCGTCTACATTGCGACAGCTCTCTCAGAGAAAAATAATCGTGAGATTCTAGGTCTGATGGTCGATCACGCGGAGAGCTATGAGAGCTGGAGTAGGTTTCTTCAACAACTGAAATCCCGCGGTCTTCAATCTCCTAAGCTTGTGGTCTCGGATGCCCACAAAGGTCTACAAAAAGCCATTCTACGCGAGTTTATTGGAACCAGTTGGCAGAGGTGTAATGTACACTTCAAACGAAATATTTTCAAGCAACTCCCAAAGAAAGATTCTAAAGAAATTAGAACCATGATTAAGAGAGTGTTTGAAGCGGTCAAAATTGAGGATATGAGAAACTTTAAAGAAGAACTGATGAGTCAGTTTAGCGAGAATACAAAATATGAAAAAGCGTTGGCCGTCTTGGATGAAGGTTTTGAAGATACCATTCAGTACATGGATCACCCTGAAGAAATTCGACCACATATTCGCAGTACTAATTGTCTGGAACGCTTAAATCAAGAGGTGCGAAGAAGAGAAAAAGTCATAAGAATATTCCCTAACACTCAGTCAGCCTTCCGATTGGTCGGAGCAGTATTATTTCATTATCAACAAACCAATTATTCAAAAAGAAAATCCTTTTAAAAAGCCCTAACATTTTTGAATGAAACTTCCCATTCAAATGGTTTCATAGCCAGGGCAGGCTGTCAAAGTGAAGAGCCTTTGACAGCCTGCCCTGGCTATGAAGGAATAAATTATGGAAGTTTCGCAAAAAAATGTGGAATCTAATAGCTATATCCAATTAACAGTTGAAAAAGACAAGTAAGGAATTTACACAATATTAAGGACTTGACTAAAAAACAAGTTAGGAATTTACACAATATATAGGACTTGACTGTGATAATTGGTAAAAGACGCATAAAACGAAAAAATGACGCAATAATGGCCGAAAACGACGCAAAAAATAAAAAAATGACGCAATAACAGCTGGAAACGACGCATAAAAATAAAAAACGACGCAAAAATGATGAATCTCAATACTTCTACATCTATAAATTTAAGAAAATATTAGTATTTACTTCTAAAAACATAGATTAGCTAATAACAAGAGACAGCTTAAGGTGAAAATAGCACATTTATTAGTCCTTTTTGCAGATGCATTTTCATTTTTTTATAAAAAATAGTCTTCTTAAGATAAGCAAGTGAGCTTTTGATTATATTGCATTAAAACTTTACAATCTAAACCGTTTGCGTCCAAAGACTGCGCAATAAGTAAATAGTATCCTCTAAATTCCCACTGCCTATCTGACCCCATATAACCAACACCACAACGTATCTTAAGCCACACTCCCTAAACCCACACCATCACATGCTCAAAATTGCTATCCACTAACTCTCTAAAGTATTATTTACATAAGAGTATATACAAGGAGAGAAGAACATGACGACAATTTATGATTTCACCGTAAAAAGATCGAATGGATCTGTGACGTCTCTGGAGGAGTACCAGGGGAAAGTGATGCTTATCGTGAACACAGCCAGTAAGTGTGGCTTTACGCCTCAATTTGAGGAGCTGCAGGGCCTGTACGAAGAGTATAAGGAAGAAGGACTTGTTGTACTTGGGTTTCCATGTGATCAGTTCATGAACCAGGAATTTGATGATCAGAATGAAATCATGGAGTTCTGTCAGGTGAACTACGGTGTATCTTTTCCGATGTTTGCAAAAGTCGATGTGAAGGGGAAGGAAGCTCATCCTCTGTTCACGTTTTTAACGAAAGAGAAAAAGGGTGTCCTTCTTTCGAACATTAAGTGGAACTTCACTAAATTTTTAGTTGGGAAAAATGGAGAGGTAGTTGATCGCTATTCCCCGCAAACAAATCCCCGTAGAATTGAGGACGATATTAAAAGGTTACTTCAAGCAGAATAGGGGAAGAGGATAGGAAGGGCTTCATCCTTCCTCTTCTCCCTACATTTTATCCTGAAGTAATTTCAGTAAAAGAAACGGTGCTTTTTCTGTTGTGACATTGATGAACGTATGGATGATGGGATAATCTTCATTGGTCCGGTTTTTTAACAGCTCCACCCACCATTCTGTTTCGTATCGGGCAATCATGCTTAGGTTGTATAGTATGGCATAATGGATGAGTACTTCAGGTATAGTAGTGGCTTCATTCCGTATACCAGGCAGGGCTAATTTGTTTTTATTCAAGTGCCATCTAACGGGAAGTTGCTCTTGAACAAGTAGTGATTGTAACGTATTGTCCGAAATCCAAGTGAAGTTTTCTGTTAGCTTTTCATTCAGATATTGTTTGAACAAACGTTCTGACATATGAAAATGAGAAAGTAGTGACTCATCAATCATCAGCTCATGTTGGTGATTAAACCAGAACATCGTTTTCTTTTTGAGCAATATTTGAAATGCTCCATCAAGTTCAGGAATTTGCACGAGTAAATCTTCCATCTTGTATTTTTCCCCCACGATATGTTTCACGTGAAACAAGAGGTTGGAAAAGTGTGAAAACAAACCATTTTTCTGTACCTTTACTTCATCTTGTAAAAAGCGGTACTGCTGCTTTTTTCTTTTCCTGGATGTAATCCCATGGGCCAGGACCGTAGTCGTTTCTGGATATAAGGGGTCCTCAGTTAAAACAATGGCTTTAATAAAGTGAATAAATCCATAGAAGAGCAAAATGGGCTTGAGAGATATAGGAGATTGCATAGCTTGTCTGTAGTAAAGTTCTCCTTGCTCCAAGTAGTACATGAATGGATAACAGTTATCATAGCTTTTCATTTCAGCATGAGAAGCCCCTAAATTTTCATAACATTTTTTTAGAAACTTCTGGGAGTATTCTGCAGACTGAAAATAGTGAATGAAGTCCCATTGTTGATGTATTTCGTTCAAATGATCACCTTCTAATTATTCTGAAAAATTAAATTAATCCTATTCTTCTTGACAGTATTTTAACCAATTGATAACCTACTAATAATATTTTGGGACTAGGGAGGCCGAAAACATGTGGGATTCTAAATTTGCTAAAGAAGGTTTAACGTTTGATGATGTCTTATTATTACCAGCCAAATCAGAGGTATTACCAAAGGATGTAAACATCTCTGTTGAGTTAACAGATTCAATTAAGTTGAATGTTCCTGTGATCAGTGCAGGGATGGATACTGTAACAGAAGCTGAAATGGCAATAGCAATGGCTCGAACAGGTGGACTGGGTATCATCCACAAGAATATGAGTATTGAACAGCAGGCTGAGCAGGTAGATAAAGTAAAACGTTCCGAAAGTGGAGTTATCTCGGATCCATTCTTTTTAACTCCGGATCATCAAGTTTTTTCTGCAGAACACTTGATGGGCAAATATAGAATTTCCGGTGTTCCGATTGTGAACAACGAACAAGAGCAGAAGCTTGTCGGGATTTTAACGAATCGTGATCTTCGTTTCATCCAGGATTACTCCATTCAAATCTCGGATGTCATGACGAAGGAAAATCTCGTGACAGCTCCTGTTGGGACTACCCTAGAAGAAGCGGAAAAAATTCTTCAGCAGTATAAAATTGAGAAGCTTCCTCTGATTGATCAAGAAGGTACACTTAAGGGCTTGATTACGATTAAAGATATCGAAAAAGTAATTGAATTCCCTAACTCGGCTAAAGATGATCAAGGACGCTTATTAGTTGGAGCAGCTGTCGGTATTTCGAAAGATACGCTGACTCGTGTTGAACATTTAGTGAAAGCACATGTGGATGTCATTGTAATCGATACGGCTCATGGTCATTCAGCAGGAGTTCTTTCTATTGTTCGTGAAATCCGCGAAGCTTATCCAACGTTAAATATCGTAGCCGGTAATGTGGCAACGGCTGATGCGACACGTGAATTAATTGAAGCGGGTGCTGATGTTGTCAAGGTGGGGATTGGACCTGGTTCAATCTGTACGACCCGTGTTGTTGCAGGTGTAGGTGTTCCACAAATTACCGCTGTATATGATTGTGCAACGGAAGCAAGGAAGCACGGAAAGAGCATCATCGCCGATGGTGGCATCAAGTATTCAGGTGATATCGTTAAAGCATTGGCAGCTGGTGGACATGCTGTTATGTTAGGAAGCTTGCTTGCGGGTACATCTGAAAGCCCTGGAGAAACGGAAATCTTCCAGGGACGTCGCTTCAAAGTATATAGAGGAATGGGATCCGTCAGCTCCATGGAAAAAGGATCGAAAGACCGCTATTTCCAGGAAGAAGCGAAAAAGTTTGTTCCAGAAGGCATTGAAGGACGCATTCCTTACAAAGGACCTTTAGCTGATACACTGTATCAGTTAGTCGGAGGCTTACGTTCAGGCATGGGATACTGTGGAACGAAGGATTTATATGAGTTGAGAGAACAGGCACAGTTTATTAAAATGACGGGTGCCGGACTTCGTGAAAGTCATCCTCATGATGTGCAAATCACGAAAGAAGCACCAAATTATTCATTATAAGAAAATAATTCCAAATGCTGATCAGATACTCCTGATCAGCATTTTTTTATTTAGATTAAAAGGATATTTACCGCCTTTTATCAGAGGTCGCAAGTCCCTTGACCCATGCCGAAACTAGTCATATTCTCTGTCTATTCTTACCTTTCGAACTATGATAAAATAACGAAGGTGTACATAAAATCTTGGAGGGCTAATAGTGAAAAGAAGTTGGATTCAAAAATCTTTTGTTTGTATGATGGTTTTAATGATGGCAATGGGTATTGTAGAGAGACCTGCAAATGCTCAAGGAGACTTGGACGTTAACGCAAAAGCTGCGATTCTAGTAGAAGCAAGCACTGGAAAAATTCTTTATGAAAAGAACTCAGAAAATGCTCAAGGCATTGCGAGTATGACGAAAATGATGACAGAGTACTTGTTACTGGAAGCTGTGGCAGAAGGTAAGGTGAAATGGGACCAGAAGTATACGGTACCTGCGAACATTTCTCAAATGTCTCATAATACTGGTCTTAGTAATGTTAGCCTTGAAGTAGAAGGTACTTATACCATTAAAGAGCTGTATGAAGCAATGGCGATCTATTCAGCTAATGCAGCGACAATAGCCATTACAGAAACGATTGCCGGCACAGAAGCGAACTTCGTTAAAATGATGAATGCAAAGGCTAAAGAACTCGGCTTGGAAAAATATAAATTTGTAAATTCAACAGGTTTAAACAATAAAGACTTGGCACCTTACGCAGATAAGGTGGTTGGTGGTCCGGAAGAAGAAAATGTGATGTCTGCCAAGGACGTTGCAACACTTGCGTATCGCTTGCTGCATGATTACCCGGAGGTACTTGAGACTTCCAGTATTGCTAAGAAAGTATTTGCAGAAGGAACGGGTGACCCCACTCAGATGGATAACTGGAACTGGATGTTACCTGGATTGATCCGTGAGTACGAAGGTATGGACGGTTTAAAAACCGGTACCACAGATTTTGCAGGAGCTAACTTCACCGGTACAGCAGAAAGAGACGGAATGAGATTCATTACCGTGGTAATGGATGTTGATGTCCCGGCAGGTGAAAACTCCTACGATGCCCGCTTTAGTGAAACAAGAAAAATGATGGATTATGCATTCAACAATTATACAATAGAGGAAGTACTCCCTGCAGACTATCAAGTGAAAGGTCAAAAGACACTTCCAGTTGATAAAGGGAAGGAAAAAGAAGTTCAAATTAAAACGGATGCCCCGTTAAGCATGGTGATTAAAAACGGCGAAGAAGATCAATACAAACCGAAATTTGTGTTGGATAAGAAAAAGCTGAACGATGAAAGTGAACTGACTGCTCCGGTTAAAAAAGGAGAAAAAGTTGGGTATGTCACGTTAGAATCAAAGGATAAGAAAGATTTAGGGTACCTTACAGATAAAGGCACAAATGCATCGAAAGCATCTGTAGTAGCTGTAGATGGTGTTGAAAAAGCAAACTGGTTTGTTCTTTCAATGAGAGCGGTAGGGGGTTTCTTCGGGGACATCTGGAACTCGGTTACATCAACGGTTAAAGGCTGGTTCTAATAAGCCCTTAGGTAAATGATTAAATCAGCACCAAGACTTTTATTTCAGGACAAGTCTTGGTGTTTTTTTATAGGTAGAGTGATAAAGAGGTATCTTAGGAAGAGCGCCTTGTGGAATTCCCAAGAAATTCTTGTCGGGCCTGACCAAGCCGCTTCCGCTTTTCGAGATGTCCAGCTCCAGGGCTTAGAGGCTCGAGGTCATAAGCCAAACATGCCAAAAAGGCAAAGAACGCCTTTCCGGCATGTTCGTCTTATGCTTGTCGCCTCTGGGCAAAGCCCTTCCGCTTTTCGTCTCTTGACATAAGTCTTTTTTTATTGTTTATTTAGCAGTAGGGTTACATAATCATTCCGATTGTTTTAGTCACGTTTTCTTCCTTTTTTGGGTGTAAATGGGACAGGCATGGGATAAATATAAGGGGGATATAGATATGAATACTGGTACAGATCGTGTTAAAAGAGGTATGGCTGAAATGCAAAAAGGCGGCGTTATTATGGACGTTGTCAATGCAGAGCAGGCAAAAATTGCTGAAGCTGCGGGTGCAGTGGCAGTAATGGCTTTAGAACGAGTTCCAGCAGACATCCGTGCTGCAGGTGGGGTAGCAAGAATGGCAGATCCCCGTATTATTGAAGAAGTTATGGGCGCTGTGTCGATTCCAGTAATGGCAAAGGCTCGTATCGGTCATATTGTAGAGGCAAGAGTCCTTGAATCAATGGGTGTTGATTATCTTGATGAGAGTGAAGTATTGACGCCAGCTGATGAAGAGTACCATTTAAATAAAAGAGATTTCACTGTTCCATTCGTATGTGGGTGCCGTGATTTAGGTGAAGCTGCCCGCCGTATTGGTGAAGGTGCGTCTATGTTACGTACAAAAGGTGAGCCGGGAACAGGTAACATCGTTGAAGCGGTTCGTCATATGCGTAAAGTAAATGCCCAGGTTCGCAAGCTTGTAAGCATGAATAAAGATGAAATCATGACGGAAGCTAAACTTTTGGGAGCTCCATATGAATTATTGTTAGAAATTAAAGAAAACGGACGTTTACCTGTTGTAAACTTTGCTGCAGGCGGAATTGCAACACCAGCCGATGCGGCTCTTATGATGGAATTAGGGGCTGACGGAGTATTCGTAGGTTCTGGTATCTTCAAATCAGAAAACCCTGAGAAATTTGCAAAAGCGATCGTAGAAGCGACAACTCACTATCAAGATTACAAGTTGATCGCAGAGCTTTCTAAAGAGCTTGGTGTAGCAATGAAGGGAGTAGAAATTTCTTCTATTTTACCTGAAAACCGTATGCAAGATCGTGGATGGTAAGGTGTGATTCTATGTTGAACATCGGTATATTAGGACTTCAAGGTGCTGTCAGGGAGCATGTTCGTTCAATCGAAGCTTCTGGTGCCAAGGCAGTCGTCATTAAGCGTGTGGAGCAGCTGGAAGAGATTCAAGGGCTGATCATGCCAGGTGGGGAAAGTACAACTATGAGAAGGCTGATCGATCGATATGACTTTATGGAGCCGTTAAGACAATTTGCGGCAGCCGGGAAGCCGATCTTTGGAACATGTGCAGGATTGATCCTCTTAGCGAAGCACATTGTCGGATACGACGAACCTCACCTTGGTGTGATGGACGTAACAGTGGAACGTAATTCCTTTGGGCGTCAGAAAGAAAGTTTTGAAGCGAATCTTTCGATTGCTCATATTGGAGAAGGATTCAATGCCGTCTTCATCCGTGCTCCCCATATCGTGGAGGCGGGAGAAGATGTTGAAATCCTGGCTAAGCATAATGAACGGATTGTTCTTGCACGCCACGGGCAATTCCTCGGTTGCTCTTTCCATCCTGAATTAACGGACGATCACCGCTTGACGTCTTTCTTCGTTGAGATGGTGAAAGAAAGCATGGAAAAAACAATCGCATAATTCTATTGCAAAATGGAAAACATTGTAGTAGATTATGAAATAACCAATAAACATTTAAATCGTTGATAGGAAATAGTAGTAAAGAAGGCTTGCTTAAGAGAGTCGGTGGCTGGTGAGAATCGACGCAAGAGCTTTATGAATCCATCCTAGAGTGAAGTACTGAATGAAGTAGGTATTTTCGGTGATTCCGTTACCATCTCTTAAGAGGAAGGTGCTTAGCGTCTTCAACTAGGGTGGCAACGCGGAAACCTCCGTCCCTTTTACCAGGGATGGGGGTTTTTTATTTTTTTATAAAAAAGGAGAGAATCTCATGTTAGACATTAAGTATTTACGTAATAATCTGGAAGATGTGAAAGCCCGTCTACAGCACCGCGGTGAGAACCTGGAGGATTTCGATAAATTCGAAGAGCTTGATAAGAGAAGAAGAGAGCTGCTTGTGGAAAGTGAAGAATTAAAGAGCAAGCGAAATGACGTATCCCAGCAGATTGCAGAGCTGAAGAAAGAGAAAAAGGATGCGGAGGACCTGATTGTTGAAATGCGTGAAGTTGGGGCCATGGTGAAAAAACTGGATGATGAACTACGAGGAATTGAAGAGGAGTTAGAACGTATCCTGCTTTCCATTCCTAACATTCCACATGAAACGGTACCGGTTGGTGAAACCGAGGATGATAACGTAGAGGCCCGCAAATGGGGAGAGATTCGTGAGTTTAATTTCGAGGCACAGCCTCACTGGGACATTGCAACAGGCCTTGGGATCCTGGATTTCGAACGTGCCGCCAAAGTGACCGGAAGCCGTTTTGTTTTCTATAAAGGGTTAGGGGCCAGACTTGAAAGAGCCCTGATTAACTTCATGATGGATCTCCACATGGATGAGCATGGGTATACAGAAATGATCCCTCCATTCCTCGTGAATAGAGCGAGTATGACGGGAACAGGTCAACTTCCTAAGTTCGAAGAGGATGCGTTTAGAATCGAAAGTGAGGATTACTTCCTGGTTCCTACAGCAGAAGTGCCTGTAACGAACTATCACCGTGATGAAATCATGAAGGGTGAAGAGTTACCCGTAAGCTATGTGGCGTACAGTGCCAACTTCCGTTCTGAAGCTGGATCTGCCGGTCGTGATACACGTGGTCTAATCCGTCAGCATCAATTCAACAAAGTTGAGCTGGTTCGCTTTGTGAAACCTGAAGACTCTTATGATGAGCTTGAGAAGCTGACTGGCCATGCTGAAAAAGTTCTTCAGTTACTGGGCTTACCATACCGTGTGTTATCTATGTGTACAGCGGATTTAGGTTTCACCGCTGCCAAGAAATATGACATTGAAGTCTGGATTCCAAGCTACGGAACATACCGTGAGATTTCTTCTTGCAGTAACTTTGAAGGCTTCCAGGCAAGACGTGCGAACATTCGTTTCAGAAGAGAAGCTAAAGGAAAACCTGAACATGTGCATACGCTGAATGGATCTGGCTTAGCAATCGGACGTACGGTTGCCGCTATCTTAGAAAACTACCAGCAAGAAGATGGATCTGTAATCGTTCCCGAAGCTCTTCGTCCTTATATGGGTGGAGCGGAAGTCATTAAATAACATCAGCTAACTGGACGACATTGAAAAGGTGCCTCACGAATTCAGCGCGGGGCACCTTTTTAATTTTTTAAGAAATATGCTTGACTCCGTTTGTACACCATGTTATTATAATTCTTGTCGATACGGAGGAATACCCAAGTCCGGCTGAAGGGATCGGTCTTGAAAACCGACAGGGGTGTAACAGCCCGCGGGGGTTCGAATCCCCCTTCCTCCTCCATTGATTTTTTTATAACCATAGCGCATAAACATTGGAGATAGAATTCGTTACATATTATATGTAACGAATTTTTTTGCTTTATACATATGACCATTGTCTCAAGGAGAATTTACTTAAGGTTTTCGATATCCTCCCTTAAGTGAGAATCCGAAGTATGTCCAAGTACGCCTATTCCTATAATATGTCTCCGTGCTTCTTCGTCACCAAGCTTATAGATCATAGAATAGATGTTTTTCATCGATTGATCATATTGATCGTCCTCTGGTGAATTGTGATATTGGCGGAAAGGAACCTGAGCCCGTCTCATAGTCGACATGTCATCATCATAGTTATCGTTGAACAACATTTTCAGTTCGTTTACTTCTGTCGGAGTAGCAAATATGCGAAAGCTTGGACTGGCATTTTGATTCGGGTCTTGAAGGATATCCCCGCTGCTTATATCTACAAAATAAGTTCGTTTCGATTCCATGATTATTCCAACTCCTTATATTTCTGTTTGTTTGTACATATACCTCGTTTCGAATGGAAATAAACGGATGGATGGTTTTCAAAAACTTTATAGATAAAAAAAGACTACTCCTGCCGCAAAGCACAGAGTAGTCTTTTACATATATTTAACTCTTTAACATTCTCGTCTGTTCAATGAAATATCCGATTCTTTCAACGATCGGTTCGATTGAGTTTTGATCGTTCACGAGATCGTATTCGCTGATGTCCAGTCTGAGTACTGGACAAGCATTAAAGGAATTTATCCAGTTTTCATAACGCTCGTGCATTTCTTCCCAGTAGGCAACAGGTGTTTGTTGTTCCATAGGGCGGCCGCGCTCACGGATACGATCAACGACGTTATCAATGGACCCTTCCAGGTAAATCAGAAGATCAGGGTGTGGGAAGTATGGTGTCATGACCATAGCATCGAAAAGACTTGTATACGTTTCATAATCGATTTCGCTCATATTCCCTTTTTCATAATGCATGCGGGCAAAGATGCCTGTATCTTCATAGATGGAACGATCTTGAATGAAACCGCCGCCGTATTCAAAGATTTTCTTTTGTTCTTTGAAGCGTTCCGCTAAGAAGTATACTTGAAGGTGGAAGCTCCAGCTCTTAAAGTCCTGATAAAATTTATCGAGATACGGATTGGTATCAACTTTTTCAAATGACGTTCGGAAGCCGAGTGCGCCCGCCAAGCCGTTTGTCATGGTGGATTTCCCGACACCGACTGTTCCGGCAATGGTGATCACGGCATTGTTCGGGATCCCGTATTTAGTGCGAAGATTCATGATAGTGAACTCCTTTTTTTAGTGTAGTCTCTAACTGTGTAAGAATGTGTTCCAGGTCCTCTTTATTTTGAACGAAGTCTACGTGGTCGCCATTGTAGCGAAGAACAGGAATGTCCGGGTGAGTTTTTTCAAATGTATTCATATATTCTTCATAGTCCAGTGATAGCTGCTTAAGGTAAAGAGGGCTGATTTTCTTTTCGAAGTCTCTTCCTCTTTTTTCAATACGCTTTAATAGCGTATCGAGGCTTGCGTTTAAGTAGATCACGACATTTGGCCTCGGCATATCCGACGTTAGGATGTCATAGATATTAAGATACTTTTTGAACTGTTGTTCATCTTTCAATGTTCGTTTAGCAAAGATGATGTTTTTAAGAATATGATAATCTGCTACGACAGATTTGTTCTGAGATAAGTAGTGTTTTTCGATATCTTCTAATTGTTTATATCGATTGCATAAGAAAAACATCTCTGTTTGAAAGCTCCACTCTTCAATGTCATCATAAAATTTGTCTAAGAACGGGTTTTCATCCACGATTTCTTTCAGTAGGTGAAAATGGAAATGCTCTGAAATCGCTTTTGCCAGAGAGGTTTTTCCTATTCCAATCGGGCCTTCAACGGTAATGAAAGGAATGCGCCCCATTAATTGTCCTCCTCATATTACGGCAATCTTTTCTCTTATAAAAATGTAAAAATAAAAAATTACGACAGGAATTATTGTAACACAATATATGGATGGTTTGTTCAGGTTATTTCCCGGGTTCAGAAAATACGCTACGTTCACTATATCGACTTTAAACCTTCGACTCTTAAGGGGAAGCAAATAAAAAGCTGATGGATAGGTGTTTATAGATTTACCTATCCATCAGCTTCTATTTATTATCTTTTTACGACATTGAAATTGTCAGAAAGTAACAGCCAGTTTTGCGGGAATGGAAGACCCAGTTTCCAGTAGCTCATCCCTCTTAGTTTCAGCTCTTTCATGAGGTCGAATTTTGCCTGGATGCTCCGTGCATCTTCAAACCATACTTCATGATCTTTTCCGGTGCTTGCATCTCGGTATTTAAAGAAAGGGGCCTGTGCTTTTTGATCATACTGAATCGGTACGTTATTGTCCGCGGCTATCTTGATTGCCTGTTGAGGACTGATGGCTTTCGCAGTACTCCCCTGTACAAATGGAAGGGTCCAGTCATATCCATATAAATTCTGCCCCATGAGAATCTTGGATGGAGGCATTTCTGAAATGGCGTATTCAAGCACATCACGAACAGGTACGATAGGGGAGACGGCCATGGCGGGACCTCCACTATATCCCCACTCATAGGTCATGATCACGACAAAATCGACAATTTCACCGTGAGCTTTATAATCATGGGCTTCATACCATTTGCCTTTTTGGTCGGCACTGGTCTTTGGAGCCAATGCGGTTGAAAGCAGCCACCCTTCTTGATTAAAACGTTGTTTTGCTTTTCGTAAAAATTGGTTGTATGCTTCTTTGTCCTGTGGACGTAAATATTCAAAGTCGAAGTGAATGTCTCTGAACCCATATTTTTTGGCTGTTTGTACAACATTATTAAGGAATTTATCTTGGATCGCCTGGTTGGTCAGCAGGATTCGTCCAAGTTCATCGCTAAATGTTCCTTCCTCTTGGTTGGTGATGGCCATCATCATGACATTTTTATTGTCTTTTCCTGTTTGAATCAGATTTCCGAGAGGCGGTTCTTGCAGGGTGCCGTCACGTTTCGCTTGAAAACTGAATGGAGCCAGATAGGTAAGATAAGGTGCTGCTTCCTTGGCACTATCTTCAAGGTTTTGGGCCACTTCTTTTCCGTAAGGCTCTACATATGCGTTAAACTCCGCTTTTCCTTTAGGCTTCTGTGGAACGTATAAACGAAACCCCACCTGTAAAGGATGATTGGGAGATATTCCGTTCACTCTTGCCAATTCCTGATAGGGGACTCCTGTCTTCTGACTGATCGCCCAAAGGCTATCTCCAGGTTGAACAAAATAAAAGCTTCCTATAATAGGGATGACCAGTGATTGGCCGACCACCAGGTTATCAGGATTTGGCAGTTCATTGGCATCTACTATATCCTTAACTGTTGATCCATACGCTTGGGCGATACCAAATAATGATTGGTTCGGTTGGACAACATGAATTTGCATACACAGACCCTCCTATATTTCATTCACTATAATCAACTTATGAAATAGAAGGGCTGGATATGTTTTGATGAACAAATTTATACTATCTCACCAGTGGAATCAATCTTCGCTTTTAATACATTTTTCATCATCGTCAACGCATAGTGATTATCTTCATCACTGACAGATGCGATGGCGTCACGGGGCACAATAAGGTTAAACTCTCTCATATAGGCATCGTTTGCTGTAAAGAGTACACAGATGTTTCCGGCGATACCCGTGATGATAAGATTTTTCACAGACAAATGGTGCAAAAGTGTATTTAACGCCGTGCCATAAAAAGCGGAATGCTTTGGTTTAATAAGAAAAAAGTCTTTATCCGTCGGTTGGAGTGGAGTCATGATACAATCGCTCACATCATTATGACATTTCTGGTAAATCTCTTTGTAATCTGCTTTCCATAGCTCATAATGGTCATTAATATAAATGACAGGATGCTCATGTTTGGTACAATAGTGACGTAATGTGTTTATAGGTTCAACAATGTTGAGGGTATGGCGAGCCAGTATGTTTCCATGCTCAAAGTCGAACGGATTCATGATGTCGATAACAAGAAGAGCTGTTTGGTTAGGTATCATATTGTATGCCCCTTTCTCTTATAGTTTGGGGTGAATGGGGATATTTTATAAAGGATCGAGAAATAAATTTGTGGGAGTACATAATGGATATAAGAGAAGAACGATTTATGTTGGAAGCATTAAAGGAAGCAGAAAAAGCGGCAGCGATTCAAGAAGTTCCGATCGGAGCCGTCATTGTCATGGGGGAAGAAATCATTGCCAGCGCTCATAATCTGAGAGAAACGAGTCAAAATGCCATCACCCATGCCGAGACATTAGCCATTCAAGAGGCATGTAAGAAGCTTGGCACATGGCGGCTTGAAGGGGCGGAGCTTTATGTCACCCTTGAACCGTGTCCGATGTGCAGTGGAGCCATCATTTTATCCAGGATTGAGAAAGTCATTTTTGGGGCAAAAGATCCTAAAGCGGGTTGTGCGGGAACGTTAATGAATCTACTGGAAGATGATCGATTTAATCACCAATGTGAAGTAGTGCCTGGAGTACTTTCAGAAGAGTGCGGTGGAATCCTTTCCCGTTTTTTTAAAGATTTGCGAGAGCGGAAGAAGCTCGAGAAGAAGAATAGGATTTCTGGTATGTAAATAACTTACAGTATCCCATCATTGCTTTTTACCGTAAATCCTAGTATACTTAATTTTGCGTCGCACTAATGGCGCAACTAAATATGGTATCAATTTTGCCGTGCTAGGTGGGGAGGTAGCGGTGCCCTGTACTCGCAATCCGCTCTAGCGAGACCGAATTCCTTTCCGAGGCTTGCACTCTGTAGGGCTGCCTCAAGTAAGTGGTGTTGACGCCTGGGTCCTGCGCAATGGGAATCCATGAACCATGTCAGGTCCGGAAGGAAGCAGCATTAAGTGGAAGCTCCCATGTGCCGCAGGGTTGCCTGGGCCGAGCTAACTGCTTGAGTAACGCCTATGGATGCTTGTCGACGAAAGGTGCACGGCAGTTTAAATTATATACAACAACTCATCCTTCATAGGGTGAGTTTTTTGTTTGTAAAAAAGATTTATCGACAAAAGGGTTCCAACCTAAATTGATCTCCGGTTTTCTTTGTAAAAGGGATTTAGATTACGTTATAATAGATACTATAGTACATAAATAAGAGGGGGGAGTATTTTGGCATATCAAGCTTTATATCGTGTGTGGCGTCCTCAGTCATTTATTGATGTAGTTGGACAGCAGCATGTAACGAAAACGTTGCAAAATGCCCTCCTTCATCAGAAGATTTCACATGCCTATTTATTCTCGGGACCAAGGGGAACAGGGAAAACGAGTGCAGCAAAGATCTTGGCGAAAGCAGTTAACTGTGAGCGGTCTCCTATAGCGGAACCTTGCAATGAGTGTGATGCATGCCAAGGGATTACCGATGGTTCGATTCCAGATGTCATCGAAATCGATGCCGCTTCCAATAACGGAGTGGAAGAGATCCGGGACATCCGGGATAAAGTCAAATATTCTCCCAATGTAGTCGAGTATAAAGTCTACATCATAGATGAAGTCCATATGCTGTCTATCGGAGCCTTTAATGCGTTACTGAAAACATTAGAGGAACCTCCTAAGCACGTCATCTTTATCCTTGCGACTACAGAGCCTCACAAGATTCCCCTTACGATCATCTCACGCTGTCAGCGCTTTGACTTCAAACGGATTACAGCCAGGGATATTGTGGGACGGATGAGTCATATTGCCACAGAATCAGGTGTGAACTTTGAAGAAAACGCCCTTACGATTATTGCACGGGCTGCTGAAGGCGGGATGCGTGATGCCCTTAGCCTTCTTGATCAGGCCATCTCCTTTAGTCAAGACCGGGTAACCGTAGACGATGCCTTGACTGTAACTGGCGCTGTTTCTCAAGGCTATTTAAATACATTGGCGAAAGCGATTCTGGAAAGAGATGTCACAAGTGGATTAAGTGCCTTGGAAGAATTGCTATTCCAAGGGAAGGACCCGGCAAGGTTCGCAGAGGACTTTATTCTTTATTTCCGGGATATGCTGTTATACCAGACGGCTCCAAATCTTGAAGAATCGCTGGAACGGGTCATGCTCGATGATGATTTTAAAGAACTGGCCGGTCAAACTCAGCCTCAGCAGATTTATCAATATATCGATGTCTTGAATCAGGCCGGTCAGGAAATGAAGTTCACGAATCATGCCCGCATCTACCTCGAGGTTTCCATTGTGAAGCTTTGTCAAATGGAAGCGCACGTATCTGCTTCTTCTCCGGAAGTGAGCGAGATGATGAAAAAGATCAAACTTCTTGAAAAAGAGGTCGAACAACTGAAGGCGAATGGTGTCAAGGTTCAAGCAGAGCCGGCTTCACAACCGGCGAAAAAGCCGATCCGGGCAAAGAAAGGCTTCCGGGCTCCTACCGGGAAGATTCAGGAAGTACTCCGAACGGCCACGAAAGAAGATCTTAATTTGATCAAGAGCCGCTGGGGAGATATGGTCGAAACATTAAACCAGCGTCAAATGCGTTCACAATCAGCATTGTTAAATGATGCTGAACCTGTAGCAGCTACAGACGGCTCATTTGTGTTAAAATTTAAATACGATATTCATTGTCAGATGGCGATGGAGAATCAGGCTTTCACTTCAGCGATTGCTTCCATACTTGAAGAGCTTACGGGAAACACCTATGCAGCGATTGGAATTCCTGAAGATCAGTGGATGTCCATAAGAGAGGACTTTATCCGAAACTCCAAAACAGAAGATGGCGAATCAACTGGCGAGGATCAAGGAGATGACTCCCTCTTGAAGGAAGCTGAAAAGCTTGTCGGTATGGATTTAATAGAACTAAACGATTGATTAACGTAAGATTTTAAAAATTTACTGGAGGTAATGAGATTATGCGTGGAAATGGTAATATGCAAAATATGATGAAGCAAATGCAAAAGATGCAAAAGAAAATGGCGGAAGCTCAAGAAGAACTAGGTGAAAAGCAAATCGAAGGAACGGCAGGCGGCGGAATGGTGACGGTTATCGTTTCCGGTCACAAACAAGTTCTTGATGTGAAGATCAACGAAGAAGCTGTTGATCCGGATGACGTAGAAATGCTACAAGATTTAGTCCTTGCAGCTACAAACGATGCACTGAAGAAAGCAGACGAATTAACGAACTCAACTATGGGTCAATTCACTAAAGGAATGAACCTACCGGGAATGTTCTAGGAGGCAATACGATGCATTATCCTGAGCCTATATCAAAGCTGATCGACAGCTTTATGAAACTGCCGGGAATCGGGCCGAAAACTGCGGCCCGACTGGCTTTTTTTGTTCTTAGCATGAAAGAAGATACTGTATTGGACTTTGCGAAAGCATTGGTCAATGCGAAACGTAATCTAAGTTACTGTTCTGTTTGCGGTCATATTACAGATCAGGATCCATGCTATATCTGTGAGGATCAAAGACGGGATCGCAGCATCATCTGTGTGGTTCAAGACCCTAAGGATGTCATTGCGATGGAGAAGATGAAAGAGTATAACGGACAATATCATGTGCTCCACGGTGCCATCTCCCCTATGGACGGGATTGGACCCGAGGACATTAATGTTCCGGATCTGATAAAGCGTCTTCACGGTGACGAGGTCCAGGAAGTCATCCTCGCTACCAACCCGAACATAGAAGGGGAAGCGACAGCGATGTACATTTCACGGCTGGTCAAACCATCCGGCATCCGAATCACAAGGATTGCCCATGGACTTCCTGTCGGTGGAGATCTTGAGTATGCAGATGAAGTAACGTTATCGAAAGCTCTCGAGGGAAGAAGAGACGTTTAACGAAGGAGAGGATACCTATGTTTTTCCGGAAAAAAGGAAAGCTGAAAAAAGAGTATGACCAATCCTTACTTCACGTTTTAGACGAAACCAAGGATCAGTGGAATCAGCAACGTTCCATCGATGAGATGAGTGTGGATTACAATCTGAACATCCACTGTCACTCGAAAATAGCAGAAGCTAAATATTTTTTTCTCTTTAGAGAAGCAAAACATAGAAAGATCGTCATAAAAAGGTAGACAACCCTCATATCCTTTCAATAAGAGACTATTTATGTTCTATGTTGAGAGGAGAGAAGGGTATGAGCCCAGTTATCGTCATTGCAGTGATCAGCGGACTGATTGTACTTCTACTTGCCACCGGCACACCAATCAAGCCACTTCGGTTTGTGGGACAAGTTGCCATGAAGGTCATGATCGGAGCACTATTTTTATTTTTCCTGAACGCCTTTGGCAGTCAGTACGGAATCCACGTTCCTATTAATCTGGCAACCTCATCTATTTCTGGAATATTAGGTATTCCGGGAGTGGTGGGATTGACCGTCATCCAGATGTGGATCCTATAACCATCCATACTATAGCAAGAAGAAAGGCAGTCGTAGCATCAGGTGGGATTTATTCTTACTTGGATCTTGGCTGCTTTTTTACATAGAAAGAGAACAGGGGGAAGAACAATGAAAATCGTCATTGCATCCGATTCCTTTAAAGGTTCCATGACAAGTACAGCAGCGGCTGAAGCAATTAAGAAAGGGATTCATCAGATTAATCCTTCATGTGAAACAGTCATCATCCCAATGGCTGATGGTGGTGAAGGCACGGTCGATGCCATGATGAGCATCATGAATGGGGAAACGCGATCGGCTCAAGTGAGAGATCCCCTGGGGCGTGAAATTTCAGCTGCTTTTGGCTGGATACCGGAAACAAAGACAGCCGTTATTGAAACGGCAGCTGCTTCCGGCCTTACTTTGTTAAAAGGAAGTGAGTTGAACCCGGAAGCAGCCTCTACATTCGGGACCGGTGAGCTTATAAAATCCGCTTTAGACCTAGGAGCAGAGCACATCATTCTTGGGTTGGGAGGTAGTGCAACCGTTGATGGAGGCGCGGGTTTTCTTCAGGCGTTAGGCATCCGTTTCTTCAATAAACAGGGTGAGGTGCTTGAAGCGGGAGGGAACATGCTTGGAGAAATCCAATCCATTGATTCTACTCAGTTTGATCAACGGCTTAAGCTAGTCAAGTGGACAGTCGCTTCCGATGTAACGAACCCTCTGTTAGGGAATAAAGGAGCTGTGACCGTATTTGGACCTCAAAAAGGTGTCATGCAAGAGAAATTTGCGGCCTTTGAAGGAGGGATGAGGCACTTTGCTGAAAAGGTAGTTGAACATACGGGACTGGATTGCAGGCATGATCAAGGAAGTGGAGCTGCCGGCGGGCTGGGCTTTTCCCTTCTATCCTTTTTTCAACCAGTATTTGAGAGTGGTTTTAATATAATGGCAACAGAGAGCGGTCTGGAGGATCACTTGAAAGACGCGGCACTTGTTTTGACTGGAGAAGGGCAGATCGATGGTCAATCCCTTTATGGAAAAGTACCTGTAGGCATCGGGAGAATAGCTGCAAAGTATGGAATTCCAGTGGCGGTGTTTGCAGGAAAAATAGAAGGTGACTTGGAACTTCTCCATGCTGAAGGTATAAAGTTACTTCTTCCGATTGTTAATGAACCTATGACATTAACGGAGGCCATGACAAACGGAAGTGCTTTGTTGGAAGAAGCGGCTGCAAGATTGATGAGGACATATGAGTTATTTGGGGAGACGGGAAACAAACCAGTTTAATTTAGTATAATTGTAGTGACCTTCCTTCCGGGATGAAGGAAGGTCACTTGCTGAGCTTCTACTATTCACTTAAAAACGATTTTGGCATCACCACCGCTATTACTTCACCCCGTGCACACAGTTTTCCTTCTGCAAACACCTCTGTTTCCACTCTGAATTTCTTAGGATGAACTTCATGAACTGTCCCCACCGCTTTTAACGGAACGTGATGAGGCGTGGGTTTCATAAAATCCACTTGTAAGGAAGCAGTGACAAATCGTGGAGGCTCTTGACCACCACCAATTACTCCACCGTTCTTTCCATGAAGAGCAATGGCTGCTGATCCAGTGCCGTGGCAATCGATTAAGGAAGCAATCAACCCGCCATAGACGAAGCCAGGCAAAGCAGTGTGTTCCGGTTTAGGTGTGTAAATCGTGACCGTGTGACCATCTTCCACTCCGGTACGAAAATGATGCCCATCCTTGTTGAGTCGGCCGCAGCCATAACACCACGCAAAGTCATCTGGGTAATCATCCTGAATGGCGTGAGTGACTTCGTTCATTATTATATTCTCCCTTCATCACAAACTCTTTCTCTAGTACTCTTCTATTATCGTTCTGAAATTCCTTTATTGATTTGATTTATGTGAAGTATTTTTACAAATATAAAGTTAAAAATGCTTTTCATTACTAGTTGGGGTTGGTATAATATGGTTAACCCCTCTCCTCCCTTCCTGTTTCATTTTCCAATTTAGCAAAAAATCTAGAAAGCTGGTGGTTTTAATAGTGAAAAGCAGACTAATTCAAGACAGTCCTCAAATGAGAGTCTGGTTACAGGAATTCAATCATCCGGATGAGCACCTCGAAATGCTGGAGAAATTCAAGATTGGCAGAGAATTCAATCTGAGATCTCGTGGTTTAATAGAGTACTACGGTATAGACCTCATAGATTATAAACGTGAACAAATGGCCAATAAAAAACGCAATGAATTCCTCACCGCATTTGCCCACTACATGACAGATCACCTAGAAGATGAGTGTCCACGCTCATGGAAAGAATGTCCACCATCCTTTTGGGAAGAACTGATCTTTGCTTATCTCCCTCATACCATGAAAGTCGTCCCCAAGAAAAACTACACAGAACAATTCCTCCTGCAGCTGAGAAAGTTTGTCCGGTGGCTCGACAAAAGAAACGATACAACGTTTCTGGAAGTAGTAGATCCCTACATTTCACAAGCTTCACCGACCTTAAAGAAATATGAAGCTCTATTCTCAGAGCTATTCTTAATTAATTATCCGGGGTTACATCTCCCAGACTGGGATTATATAAATGAAATAGAGCGCTTGGATAAAAGTATGGAAGAGTTTGATGAAACAACTTATGGAGTATTCGAAGTGACCAAGATCATGGGTGACGGCGTCGTTCTCCTAGACTTACATTCTCATTATTCGTATTTCACAAAAAGCATTCCCCATGAAAAAGTAGATCTGGAGATGATTATCACAGGGTGCTTTGGAAAAAAAGAGCATGCATTCTTATGGGATCTAGCTTTCATTGACGGCATCTATCCTAAAAGAGCGTTCAACTATATACAATTGTCGGAGTAACAATTGTGTAGACAGTACTTTTCCTAAGTCTAGGGAAGGTACTGTTTCTTTCTATACATTGTAGTAACCACTTTTTAAAAAAGAAAAATGGATGAAGCAGAAAATCCTTCTGAAATTAAATTGTAAAAGGTGAAAAATAGTATTGACTCTTTATAGTAGAAGATGCTATTATATTCCTTGTCGCCAAAACGACGCGAAAAACATATTTTAAAAAAAGCTTGACGCTTTATGACGAAAAATGTTATATTTAAGAGGTGCTCAAGAGAGCCCAACGCAATATTGAACCTTGAAAACTGAACAAAACAAGACAATACGTCAACGTTAATTCTAGATTTATTTTTAAAGAGCTATTCAAACTTTTATCGGAGAGTTTGATCCTGGCTCAGGACGAACGCTGGCGGCGTGC
>NZ_JBITPL010000022.1:0-1345 GCF_050467885.1 Rossellomorea sp. NRS-1567
GGATTCTTTAAAAGAAGCAGTGATGAATTCTAATATTGAAACAGTGGTCCGATCAGCCATCGTCCTTGTGTTGAATGAATACATGGAAAGGGAGAGAGATGATTACTTACAAGCAGCTTCTTATGAACGATCCACTGATCGTTTAGATTATCGGAATGGCTACTACGAACGCGAGTTTACAATGAGTATTGGAAAACTCAAATTGAAAGTTCCACGCACACGTAATGGAGATTTTTCTCCTTCCCTATTTGAAAAATATGCACGGTGTGACCAGGCTTTTGTCATTTCAATGATCGAGATGGTGATTAATGGTGTTTCTACTCGTAAGGTCACTCATATTGTGGAACAGCTTTGTGGAGAGACAGTTTCAAAATCATTCGTTTCTTCCTTGACTCAAAAATTAGATCCTATCATAAATGATTGGGCCAAGAGACCTTTGAACGTCACTTATTTTCCATATATATTTGTAGATGCTATGTATATAAAAGTCCGTGAACACCATCGTGTCGTTTCAAAAGCCGTCTACATCGCGACAGCTCTTTCAGAGAAAAATAATCGTGAGATTTTAGGGTTAATGGTCGATCATGCCGAGAGCTATGAAAGTTGGAGTAGGTTCTTTCAACAACTGAAATCCCGCGGTTTACAATCTCCTAAGCTTGTGATTTCAGATGCCCATAAGGGTCTACAAAAAGCCGTTTTACGTGAGTTTATTGGAACCAGTTGGCAGAGGTGTAATGTCCATTTCAAACGAAATATTATCAAGCAACTCCCAAAGAAAGATTCCAAAGAAATTAGAACCATGATTAAGAGGGTATTTGAAGCTGTCAAAATCGAAGATATGAGGAACTTTAAAGAAGATCTGATGAGTCAGTTTAGCGAGAATACAAAATATGAAAAAGCGTTGGCCATCTTAGATGAAGGCTTTGAAGATACCATTCAGTACATGGATCACCCTGAAGAAATTCGACCACATATTCGCAGTACTAATTGTCTGGAACGCTTAAACCAAGAGGTGCGAAGAAGAGAAAAAGTCATAAGAATATTCCCTAACATTCAGTCAGCCTTCCGATTGGTCGGAGCAGTATTATTTCATTATCAACAAACCAATTATTCAAAAAGAAAATCCTTTTAAAAAGCCCAAAGCATTTTTGAATGAAACTTCCCATTCAAAATGGTTTCATAGCCAGGGCAGGCTGTCAAAGTGAAGAGCCTTTGACAGCCTGCCCTGGCTATGAAGGGATAAATTATGGAAGTTTCGCAAAAAAAATGTGGAATCTAATAGCTATATCCAATTAACCGTTGAAAAAGACAAGTAAGGAATTTACACATTATTAAGGACTTGACT
>NZ_JBITPL010000023.1:0-31054 GCF_050467885.1 Rossellomorea sp. NRS-1567
GAGTAGGACGTCGCCAGGCGAAATTATATTTTTTGCATAATCACTTTATTAGTGAAGCTGCATATAGTAGAATAGATAGTAGTAATCATCATAAGTAACATTTACATCGTCGCGGGGTGGAGCAGTTCGGTAGCTCGTCGGGCTCATAACCCGAAGGTCGCAGGTTCAAATCCTGTCCCCGCAATACCATTTTTGACTTAGAATAGTATAATCCTTGGTGAGTCACGCATGGATAGTTATTTTGACTAACGTCAAAGTAATGAAACCTATTTTGCTTACGCAAATAATGAAAGTTATTTTGCTGACGCAAAAAACTCTGGTCCGGTAGTTCAGTTGGTTAGAATGCCTGCCTGTCACGCAGGAGGTCGCGGGTTCGAGTCCCGTCCGGACCGCCATTATTGTTTATTCAAACGAAACTTTGTTTCGTTTTTTTTATTGTCTGTGACCACAACCTTTACTCTCATACCCGAAAAAGGGTAAACTACATATATACATTTTCCCTTAGGGTAACAAACGATCCTAAGGGTTTTTTATACTCTAAATGACGATTGAGGAGATTAACATGAATCAGTTTGAGATCATAACGACCAGTCCAGAGGAAACAGGCCAGTTTGCAGAGAAATTGGCAGCTCATTTGAAGCCTGGAGCTGTGTTAACATTAGAAGGTGATCTTGGGGCGGGAAAAACGACTTTTACCAAAGGGCTTGCCAAAGGCCTTGGTGTCACGAAGACGGTTAACAGTCCAACCTTTACCATCATTAAGGAATATAGGGGTCGTTTGCCTCTTTATCATATGGATGTATACAGGTTGGATGATTCCTTTGAAGATTTGGGATTCGACGAATACTTTGAAGGGGAAGGTGTGACCGTCGTTGAGTGGGCTCACTTAATTCAAGATCAACTTCCGGAAGAATTATTAAGTTTATCGATTTACCGGGAGGGCGATTCCACGAGAAGAATTGTGTTGAAGCCCTATGGTGATCGATATAGTGAATTGTGTAAGGAGATTGTGTCATGACGATATTATCGATTGATACCTCCAATTATCCGTTAGGCGTCGCGCTTATCGAAGAAGACAAAGTAATTGGGGAGTACATTACGTATATTAAGAAGAATCATTCAGTAAGAGCCATGCCGGCTATTGAACAATTGTTAAAGGATTGCGGGATTGAGGCGAATGACTTAACGAAGGTTGTCGTTGCAAATGGTCCGGGTTCCTATACAGGTGTCCGGATAGGGGTGACCTTGGCGAAGACCCTTGCATGGTCTCTCGGCATCCCCCTTATTCCAGTATCAAGTCTTGCGACACTGGCTTCCTCTGGACGATATTTTACAGGATATATTGTTCCCTTGTTCGATGCAAGAAGGGGACAGGTATACACGGGACTTTATGAGTTTCAGGGAGATCAATTAATTTGTGTGGAAGATGATTGCAACGTACTGCTGGAAGAATGGGTGACGAAGTTAAAAGATTTTAATAAAGATATACTCTTTGTCGGCAATGATGTTGCCCTTCACGAGAGCATGATTATGGAAGTCCTTGGAGATCAGGCAAAAATCGCTCCTTTTGTCAGTCATAATCCGCGTCCCTCTGAGCTTGCTTTTATGGGTAGTGGTCTGAAAGAGGCGTCGGCGCATGAAGTGCTCCCTAATTATATACGGATGGCTGAAGCAGAAGTGAAATGGCTGGAATCTCAAAAAAAATCTGAATAGAAGATAAGGGATCGTTAGAATATGGATATACGATTTATGACGGTTGATGATTTAGATGCTGTAATGGAAATTGAAGATCAATCTTTTAGCATTCCTTGGAGCCGGGACGCTTTCTTGAATGAGATCGAACATAACCACCTGTCTACGTATCTCGTTGCCGAGGTTGAAGACAAGCTTGCAGGATACTGTGGGGTGTGGCTTGTAGTGGATGAGGCTCATATCACCAATGTGGCTGTGCTCCCGGATTATCGGGGGCGGGGCTTGGGAGAAGGCCTCATGCGCAAGATCATGGGTATTGCGATTGAATTTGGAGCTCGTGTGATGACCCTCGAAGTCAGGGTATCCAATACAGCTGCACAACATTTATATCGAAAGCTCGGGTTTCAAGATGGAGGAATCCGTAAGCGGTATTATTCCGATAATCAAGAGGATGCTTTAGTAATGTGGGTGAATTTATGAAAAAAGATATGTTTGTATTGGGAATCGAGACAAGCTGTGATGAAACAGCTGTTGCGATTGTGAAAAATGGAACAGAGATTGTGGCGAACATTGTTTCGTCTCAGATTGAAAGTCATAAGCGCTTCGGTGGAGTCGTCCCTGAAATTGCTTCACGCCATCATGTGGAGCAGGTTACGTTTGTGCTGGAGGAAGCGCTTGAACAAGCTGGTTTGACGATGGACGAAATTGATTGTGTCGCCGTGACGGAAGGACCCGGTTTGGTGGGAGCCCTTCTGATTGGTGTCAATGCTGCCAAGGCACTCGCGTTTGCTCATAACAAACCTTTGGTAGGTGTCCATCACATTGCAGGACATATTTATGCAAATCGATTGGTGAAAGAGATGAGGTTTCCTCTGCTTTCATTAGTTGTTTCCGGAGGTCATACAGAGATAGTGTTCATGAAAGAGCACGGTTCGTTTCAAGTGATCGGGGAGACCCGGGATGATGCAGCCGGTGAAGCCTATGATAAAGTGGCCCGGACCTTGAGTCTTCCGTATCCTGGGGGACCCCATATGGATCGGTTGGCTCAGGAAGGGGAACCTAATCTTGATTTGCCCCGTGCATGGCTGGAAGAGGGTTCCTATGATTTTAGCTTCAGTGGATTGAAGTCGGCGGTTATTAACACGCTACACAATGCGAAGCAAAAAGGAGTAACCATTCATCCACAGGACTTGGCAGCGAGCTTTCAAGCCAGTGTGATTGATGTGTTAGTGACCAAAGCCGTTAAAGCGGTAAAGGAATATGGAGTGGAACAAGTATTACTTGCTGGTGGAGTTGCCGCCAATAAAGGCTTGCGTGCTGCCCTACAAGAAGCATTTGAAGGGGTGGAAGCGGAGTTGATCGTCCCTCCGTTATCTCTTTGTACGGACAATGCTGCTATGATAGCAGCTGCTGGAACGGTCTTATTCCAACAAGGAAAAAGAGGGAGCATGGATATGAATGCTCATCCTGGACTTGATATCGAGAACTTCTAAAAGGGAAAGCTTAAACGAAACTTCGTTTAAGCTTTTTTTATTATATCCAGTGATTGTTGATATCTTGTGAGTGAATGAGAGTAAAAAGGAACGAACATACGTTTTATCAACAGACTGTGGATAAAATGTTAGTAACTATATAAATGATGTGTACACTTTGTGAAAAAGATCTAGTGTTAATGACCTATTTTTTGGAAGTGTATGTGGATAACTCAAGTTATAATTGTGGATTATGTGGAAAACCTCTGTTAATAACGGATGAACGGGATTTGGATTGTGGATAATGATGTGGAATAAAAAAGGATTGGGGTCCAATAGTTATCCCCAATCCTGTGTATTACTGTTCTTCTTGAAGAATCTCCTCAAGTTCTGTCCATTCTTCCAATAGAGCATCAAGCTCTTCTTTTGCTTTTGTGAGAGAATCATTGATGTCCTGTACCTTTTCATGATCTTGAAAGACGTCAGGGTCACAGAGAAGATCCTCTTTTTCCTGGATGTCTTCTTCAAGAGCTTCCATGAGACCTTCGATTTCTTCTACTCTGCGTTTTCGTTGACGCTCAAGCTTTTTCGACTCTTTATCGATCTTATGGGACTGTTTTTGAGTCGTCACCTGTGAAGATACTTGTTCTCCTTGTTCCATCCGCTCGAGGGCAGCCAGCTCTTCCTGCTGTTGTAATTTCTCTACATAATAATCGTAATCGCCAAGGTATTCGGTCGATCCCTTTTTGGATAGTTCTACAACCTTTGTGGCAATTCGATTGATGAAATAACGATCGTGTGATACAAAGAGAATCGTCCCAGGGTAGTCAATCAAGGCATTCTCCAGCACTTCTTTGCTGTCTAAATCCAGATGGTTCGTCGGCTCATCCAGGATCAAGACATTCCCTTTTTCCATCATGAGCTTGGAAAGTGCCAAACGTGCCTTTTCTCCACCACTCAGTGTGGAAACAGGCTTTAAGACATCTTCCCCTGAGAATAAGAAGTTTCCAAGTACAGTGCGGATTTCTTTTTCCATTTTCATTGGGTATTCGTCCCACAGTTCATTTAAGACGGTCTTATTGGAAGATAGTTCGGCTTGTTCTTGATCATAATAACTAATCGAAACATTTGATCCGAATTTAAATGCTCCTTCTAGAGGGTGCAGTTTATTGACCAATGTTTTCAACAGAGTCGATTTCCCGATTCCGTTTGGACCTACAAGGGCGATACTGTCTCCCTTTTTAACAGAGAAGTCGATATGAGAGGAAACCTGTTCGTCTATTCCATATCCGATAGTAAGGTCTTGGACGTGAAGAACATCATTTCCACTTGGACGATCAATTTGAAAAGCAAAGTTGGCAGATTTCTCATCTCCAAGGGGTCTATCCATCTTGTCCATTCGTTCCAGCTTTTTTCGGCGGCTTTGGGCCATCTTAGTCGTTGAAGCACGGGCGATATTCCGTTGAATGAAGTCTTCGAGTTTAGCGACCTCCTGTTGTTGGCGTTCGAACATCTTGAGATCCTTTTCGTAGTCTTCTGCTTTCTGTTCAAGGTATTTACTGTAGTTACCCAGGTATTTTTTGCTTCGATTACGGGAAATCTCATACACTTGATTGACGACGCTATCCAGGAAGTATCGGTCATGGGAAACAATCAGGACGGCTCCTTCATAGCTTTGAAGGTATGTCTCAAGCCACGATAAAGTCTCAATATCAAGATGGTTGGTAGGCTCATCGAGAATGAGAATGTCAGGTCTGGTTAAGAGTAGTTTACCAAGAGCGAGACGGGTTTTCTGGCCACCGCTCAAAGTGGATATCTTTGTATCGTAATCGAAATCTGCGAAATTCAAGCCGTGAAGGACAGAGCGGATATCGGCTTCATATTGGTAACCTCCGGAATCCTTGAACCTGACCTGAAGCCCATCGTATTCTTTTAATACGCGTTGATAAAGCTCTTCTTGATCATACACCGAAGGATCGGCCATCTGCTGCTCCAATATTCTTAATTGCTTTTCCTGCCTCTGCAATTCCTCGAAGACGGTCAGCATTTCCGACCAAATGGATAGATCAGACTCCAAGCCGGTATTCTGAGCCAGGTATCCAATGGTAACCCCTTTTGGTTTCGTGATGTCTCCGGAATCATAGGAGAGATGTCCTGCAATTATTTTTAAAAGAGTCGACTTTCCTGCTCCGTTGCGTCCGACGAGAGCCACCCGATCTCTTGTCTGTATTTCAAGCTTAATATTTGATAGGATATTATCGGCACCAAAGTTTTTCGTTAGTTGATTCACTTGTAGTAGAATCATGACGTTTCACCTCTATTTCATAGTGCTAGTGTACCGTATTTGGGAGGTGAACGGCAATAAATCGACTATTAAACTTCGTACACTTAGGATAAAATATAGTGTATGATGGGTAGTAGAGTTTTAAATTCTGTATGCTTTCTATTTTGGAAGCGGTAACAGAGGTTTTGAATAGATGTGGGGGAATACAATATGAACCAGGATACAACGAAAATTCCACAGGCAACGGCTAAGCGCCTTCCGCTATATTATCGCTTTATCAAGAATCTGTACTCGTCGGGGAAGCAGAGGGTTTCATCGAAAGAATTGAGTGAAGCGGTGAAGGTTGATTCTGCCACGATACGCAGAGATTTTTCTTATTTTGGCGCGTTGGGTAAAAAGGGTTATGGATATAATGTCAATTATCTTCTATCCTTTTTTCGTAAGACATTGGATCAAGATGCCATTACGAAGGTTGTGCTGATAGGAGTAGGGAATCTCGGTACAGCGTTTCTTCATTATAATTTCATAAAAAATAATAATACTAAGATTGAAATGGCTTTTGAAGTGGATGAAAAGAAGGTTGGGACACAAATCAGCGATGTACCCGTTTATCATTTAGGTGATTTAGAAGAGGGTCTTGAGGGGCATGATATTGAAGTGGCCATTCTGACCGTTCCGGCATCTTCTGCTCAGAATATCACAGACCGATTGGTTTCTTCTAATATTAAGGGAATCCTGAATTTCACTCCTGCGAGATTAACGGTGCCGGACCATATTCGCGTCCATCATATTGATTTGGCAGTTGAGCTTCAATCACTGGTATACTTCTTAAAGCATTATTCAGAGGATGACACGGAAATGTCACAAGATGGAATCATATCCGAATAGAAAATGATTCGTATTTACGTTATGATAGAATGGTAAAAGAGGAGGTGTCTCATTATGTTAGGTGCAGGTAGTATCGTACTTATAACGGTTGTTGCTTTACTGATCTTTGGACCAAAGAAATTGCCTGAGTTAGGGAAAGCAGCCGGTAATACATTACGCGAATTTAAAAATGCAACAAAGGGCTTAGCAGATGATGAGGACGATAATAGTAAAAAAGCTAAGTAGGGTAGGATGAACGCCATGAGTCAAAGTCAAAGAGACATGACAGTCTATGAACATATAGGAGAATTGCAAAAACGACTCATGTTTGTAGTCGTTTTCTTCTTGTTAGCGGTAATCGTGAGCTTTTTTCTTGCGGAGCCGTTGATTCGATATTTGCAGCACGCGGATGAAGCGAAAGAATTGACGATGAACGCCTTTCGGATTACAGACCCTCTCAAAATCTATATGGAAATGATCATGTTTATTGCGATCATCATGACATCACCCATCATTCTATTTCAAGTATGGTCGTTCGTAAGTCCAGGCTTATATGAGAAAGAGAGGAAGGTAACGCTTAGTTACATACCGATCTCTGTCATTCTTTTCTTAGGTGGATTGTCATTTTCATATTTTATTTTGTTTCCATATGTTGTGAAATTCATGATGGGTTTATCAACCAATCTGAATATCCAGCAAGTGATTGGAATTAATGAATACTTTCATTTCCTGTTTCAAATAACCATTCCATTTGGATTTCTATTTCAACTGCCGGTTATTATGCTGTTTCTGACACGCCTTGGGATTATTACCCCGATGCTGCTGGCGCAAATGAGAAAAGTGGCGTACTTCATATTGTTGGTCATTGCAGCCTTCATTACACCACCGGATATCGTTTCGCATTTAATGGTGACCGTTCCTTTGCTTCTTCTTTATGAAATCAGTATTTGGATTTCTAAAATCGGGTATAAAAAGGTTTTAGAAGCAGAACAAAAGCTTGAAATGGAACAGTTCGAGGATAAAAATAAGGATTGATCATTTGATCAATCCTTATTTTTTATTCTCTATTTTCTTTTTGATTTTGAAATGCAGCAACACCATCCGCAACCCGGAACCAAAATCAAGGGTTGCCAGAAAGACAAGCATATAAGCGAAAAATCCCCAACCATCATCCTGTACATTTTGCACAGCAAAGTATGTGAAGAGCACACCGAGAAGGAGATAGATCACGCCTGAAAATAATGGTGATCTCCTCATAGAAATAATCCTCCAATAAATCCTTGTATTTGTTCAGCTTCGTTGATCATTTTTTCAATTTCATCCTTATAGATAGATTGCATTAGAACGACCGTTGTATTCATGGCAACATGGGCAAATATTGGAACCAGGATACGCTTCGTTTTGACATAAAGAAACGCGAAGGTAAAGCCCATAGCAGAGTACAAGATCACATGCACAGGCTCAAAATGAGCAAGGGCAAAGATAACAGAGCTGATTAACGCGGCGAAGAAGAAATTCATCTTCTCGTAAAGAACGCCGAAGATAATCTTTCTGAATACTATCTCTTCCAGTATAGGTCCGATGATTGCAGCGACCATCATGGATAGGGGTACCTTTTCAATAATGCTGATAATCATCTGAGTGTTTTCAGACCCCATCTCGATTCCCAGCGCATACTCGACTTGTATGGCGACGGATTGAGCAATGAACGCCATAAAGATCCCGACCACGGCCCATACGATGGAACTGCCTGCATTCATGGGAGCGGAACGTTCAAGTCCGGTGCTTGTTTCACTCTTCCTTAGAATGCCCCACACAACGAGCAACGTTAACGTAAAACTGATGATAAGCCAATATCCCGGAACAACACTTTTAACTGTATCTTCGGGTTGTCCAAGCGCATCTACACCAATCTTAAGTAATAAGGGGATGCCTACAATACTTGAAAGTTGCATGACAATATAGGTAATTAAGATATATCCGAAATGTTTTTTCAACGTTTGATCTCCTTTAGCACCTGTTAGATGAAGAACAACTTCATTTCATCTTGAACTCACTCTTGTACAATTCTACTAAGAAAAGAGGAACTGTTCAAATCTAAGGGTTTTGTTAGAATTGTCACACTTCAATCGATAGTAATAAAGCCATACGGGGAGGCATAGTATAGGAGGGTGTGAAAAAAAGAGAAATATGACGAAAAAAATTTCAAGCAGGACTCTTGCAAAATGAAAACGAATTAATTAATATAATAGTTGTGTTAGCACTCACAGTGAGCGAGTGCTAATAAATATCATTTACATAATTTCAAGGAGGTTGTTTCACTTGTTAAAACCACTAGGTGATCGCGTCGTTATCGAGCTAGTTGAGTCAGAAGAAAAAACAGCAAGCGGTATTGTGCTACCGGATTCCGCAAAGGAAAAGCCACAAGAAGGTAAAGTGATGGCTGTAGGTACTGGTCGCATTCTTGACAACGGTGAGCGCGTTGCTCTTGAGGTAGCTGTCGGCGATCGAATCATTTTCTCTAAATACGCTGGTACAGAAGTGAAATACCAAGGCACAGAATACCTGATCCTTCGTGATAGCGATATTCTGGCTGTAGTTGGCGAATAATCAAACTTCGTATATAAACAATACTTTATTTAAATAAGAGGAGGACTTTATCAATGGCTAAAGATATTAAATTCAGCGAAGAAGCACGCCGTTCCATGCTTCGCGGTGTCGATCAATTAGCAAATGCAGTAAAAGTAACTCTTGGACCAAAAGGACGTAACGTGGTACTTGAGAAAAAATTCGGTTCACCACTTATTACAAATGATGGTGTAACAATTGCAAAAGAAATCGAACTCGAAGATGCATTCGAAAACATGGGTGCGAAACTGGTTGCTGAAGTAGCAAGCAAAACAAATGAAATCGCCGGTGACGGTACAACGACTGCAACGGTCCTTGCTCAAGCGATGATCCGTGAAGGTCTTAAAAACGTAACAGCTGGTGCTAACCCTGTTGGCGTTCGTAAAGGAATCGAAAAAGCGGTTCAAGCTGCTATCGAAGAATTAAAAGTGATTTCTAAGCCAATCGAAGGCAAAGATTCCATCGCTCAGGTTGCGGCAATCTCAGCTGCTGACGAAGAAGTGGGTCAACTGATTGCAGAAGCAATGGAGCGCGTTGGAAACGACGGTGTTATCACGATCGAAGAATCAAAAGGTTTCACAACAGAACTTGATGTTGTAGAAGGAATGCAATTTGACCGTGGATATGCATCTCCATACATGGTGACTGATTCTGATAAGATGGAAGCAGTTCTTGAAAATCCATACATCTTAATCACTGACAAGAAAATCGGTAACATCCAGGAAGTTCTTCCTGTTCTTGAGCAAGTCGTACAACAAGGTAAGCCACTATTAATGGTAGCGGAAGATGTTGAAGGTGAAGCACTTGCAACGCTTGTTGTGAACAAACTTCGCGGAACATTCAACGCTGTTGCTGTTAAAGCTCCTGGCTTCGGTGACCGTCGTAAAGCAATGCTTGAAGACTTAGCGGTACTTACAGGTGGAGAAGTGATCACAGAGGATCTTGGACTGGACCTTAAATCTGCGAACATCACTCAACTAGGCCGCGCTGCGAAAGTAGTGGTAACGAAAGAAAACACTACTGTTGTAGAAGGCTCTGGAGATCCGGAAAAAATCGCAGCTCGCGTAAACCAAATCCGTGCTCAATTAGAAGAATCCACTTCTGAATTCGACAAGGAAAAATTACAAGAGCGCCTTGCTAAGCTTGCAGGTGGAGTAGCAGTCGTGAAAGTGGGAGCGGCAACTGAAACTGAGCTTAAAGAGCGTAAACTACGTATCGAAGACGCATTGAACTCTACTCGTGCAGCAGTAGAAGAAGGTATCGTTTCAGGTGGTGGTACTGCCCTTGTGAACGTATACAACAAAGTAGCATCAATCGAAGCGGATGCAGATGTAGCAACTGGTATCAATATCGTGCTGCGTGCTCTTGAAGAGCCAATCCGTCAAATCGCTCACAATGCAGGACTCGAAGGTTCTATCATCGTAGAACGTCTGAAGAAGGAAGAAGTAGGTGTCGGTTTCAACGCAGCTACTGGTGAGTGGGTCAACATGATCGAAAAAGGTATCGTAGATCCAACTAAAGTAACTCGTTCTGCACTTCAAAATGCAGCGTCTGTAGCAGCAATGTTCCTGACTACCGAAGCAGTGGTAGCGGACATTCCTGAAGAAGGCGGCGGCGGTATGCCAGATATGTCTGGTATGGGCGGCATGGGTGGAATGGGCGGCATGATGTAATCATCATCTCCCTATTCCTGGAGTTATCCAGATGAAAGTGGTCATTCCTTAGGGAGTGGCCACTTTTTTTGCGTTAAAAGAGTTGACGAGTTTAGAAAATCACCTGATAGGTAAAAAGTATGATTAAAAGACATCCGTAATGAAACTATTTACGTATGCTCCATGTGACTTCTACTTTCTAACTAAACCAAAGCAGGTGATAACGTGAATTATTCAATCATGAAATTAAGAACGCTGGTAGAACGGGTCATTGAAGGAGACGAACGGGCAAAGGAAGAATTCGAAAGGCGATGGGGAATTCCTTGGGAACAAGTAGGGACGGTACCGATATCCATTGATAAGAACCAAAGGGACTGAAATGGTTCTATCCATTCTTCTTATGATAAAGTATGGATAGAACAGTTCAGAAAGAGGGTTACCGATGACAGTCAAACAATACTATCAAGATGCCTATATGAAAAGCTTTCAAACATCCATTCAGGATCAGCAGCAGGATGAGTCAGGCTGGTACGTCGTATTAGAGCAAACAGCTTTCTACCCAACAGGCGGTGGCCAGCCCCATGATACGGGAACATTAAATCAACACCAGGTAATCAATGTGGAAGAAGTGAACGGAGAAATCCGTCATTACATAGAAGAGCCATTTGAAGATATTTCAGGGGACGTAAAAGGACAGATCGATTGGGACAGACGCTTTGATCATATGCAGCAGCACGCAGGGCAGCATATTTTATCTGCCGCGTTTGTGGAAACATTCCAATACGAGACGATCAGTTTTCACTTAGGGAAGGAGATTTTAACCATCGATTTGGATGTGAGTGATTTAACTGAATCGGAGGCTCTGGAAGCAGAGGCATCAGCGAACCGTGTCATTCGAGAGAGCAGACATATTGAAACAAGATGGGTAACAGGAGCGGAATTGTCCCAATATCCTTTAAGAAAGCAGCCAACCGTCACCGACGATATCCGATTAGTGATCATACCGGATTTTGATTACAACGGATGCGGAGGTACCCATCCCCGTTCTACCAGTGAAGTAGGAGCGATTAAGATACTCGATTGGGAAAAGCATAAAGGCCATATACGATTGCAATTTGTGTGTGGGAATCGGGTACTGGAGCAGTTGCACCGCAAACATGGTCTCTTAAGAGAATTGACCGGGGTATTGCAGGCTCCTGAAGAAAATATGATACCGGCCGTTGATCGATTAATAGCAAAACAAAAAGATCAAGAAAAGGCACTGGAAGGATTGAAGGAAGTTCTTTTGACGTATGAAGCAGAAGGTTTACTTGGAGAAGAAACTCTGCAAAAAGGACATACAGTGATTAAGAAAGCGTACGCAGAGCGTCCCATCCAAGAGCTCCAGAAAATTGCTCAATATATCGTCTCAAAGAGAGAAGATATGCTCGTTTTATTGGTCGTGCAAAATGATCAAAAACTCCAGCTCGTAGCGGCAAAGGGTTCGTCTCCAAGTGTTAACTTAAGGAAGATTGCTCAAAAGATCTTTCCTATGATTAACGGGAAAGGTGGAGGAAAGGAGTCGTTTGTGCAAGGCGGGGGAGAGGCTTTGATGAGTAAGGAAGAGCTTCTTGAAACATTAGTGAAACAACTTTAGAAAGTCTTCAGGAACATCAGGTAGGTCCTGACGACTGTTAAATTTAAAAGATACAGTAATTTGGAGTTAGAAGAAAATGATTTGAACATTTATGATTATAAGCTTATTACCCTTGCGATTGTGGAAATAACCTTTTGTGATGTCTAAATGAAAGATGGTTTCTGAATGAGGTCTCATGATTTTTAAACAAACGTTTGTTTAATCCAGTAGTAATAAAAAAAGTTTTCTTACCGCTATTGTTAATCTAATAGCGGTTTTTTCATACTCGAAAGAAGTATATTTCCACAATATAATCACATCCTTACTAAATGTGCATAAAATAAAGCATGTCCGACTGTTACTTTATTACTATTTTTAGGTAATGTAAATAATGGAAATTGGATAAAAAAGTAATGTGAATTCTTGAAATATACTAAGGAGGCTGTGTAGATGGCAGTCAACGAATCAAATAATAATGGAAAGATCGTCATTAATGACACGGAAATTGTTGTTTATGATGACAGTGGAATTCAAACGGAAATTGATCAACACCAATCCAGATTGAATGAACTTGATCAAGAGAAGCATACTCATTCAAATAAAGCTACTTTAGATAAAATTGAACAAACGGGTTCTGAGTCTTCCATAGATTTAAGTAAACTCTCAACCCATGAAACTGCAATTAATGATTTAACCACGTTACGTCATTCCCACTCTAATAAACCCACTCTCGATCGATTGGGGATCTCCTCATCAAACAAACTTACCATTGACGGTGAAGAACAAGTTAATACCGAATACACCCATCCTGAATCACATCCGGCAAGTATGATAACTGAAGATGAAGGGCATAGATTTGTGACGGATGTTGAAAAGGTTTATTGGAATTCGAAAGCGGATGTTTCTCATAGTCATAGTATATCTGATCTACTAGATGTTGAAATGAATCCTAACCAATTATCAGAAGGGGATGTTTTAGTATATTCCGATGGGAAGTGGGAAGCGAATCAACAAAATGCAGGAGGAGGATCTTGTAGATTAGAAGACTATTCAGTAGACGAGCCTATTCGTTACGTCATTCCTCTAGATGTCATTGAACTCCAAGCCCTTGATGTTACGAAAGATTCTATAACACTCACTTGGAAATCTAACCTTAGAACGAAAGACTCTTTAGAATATCTGGTATTCGTAGGTGAAACTCTGGTAGGTACTACAACAGAAACATCATTTGAGATTACACAACTGACGAGTTCAACAGAATATTCATTCAAAGTCATAACGAGAAATGAAAATAATCATGAATCCAATGGTAGAACGATCGTTTCTAAGACTCAAGGTGATGTAGTTTTATCTCTTAGAGGAGGAAGCGATTATATAGAAACACCTCAAATTACATTTGACGCTATGGAAATTCAATGTTCCCTTAATCCCAAAGTCAATTCCTGGAGTAACTATTTAATAGAGGGAGCCACATCCGGGATTCAAATTTATACCCAGCACAATGGTGCCAGCTATCGCCGCTCCGGGTGCGATTTATATGTAAATGGAAAATTTGAAGCGAGTACAAGTTATGCAGTGATCCCTTCAGGACAATTCGTAACCGTACGGATCGAAGGGGTAAATGAGAGTGAAATTACTGATAGATTTAACTTATTCGCAAGTAAAAATAACACGACAACTATGCAGGGGTTATTATATCGCGTTAGACTTTATGCCAGAAACGGGCGGGGAGATTTAATCCTTAAATCTGATTTTGATTTTACCAATGAATCCACCAATAATTATGTAACAGATATACTAAACAATTCACCTGCTCTAATCATACATGGAAGTTCTTTTATAGAGAATTAATAGGGGTGATAATGTTGGATGGTAGAATAAAAAAATTGATAGATGAAGAAGGGACACTCGCTTTTCCTGTAACGGTAGCAGAATCAGTATTCATTAATAAAGATCAGAACCTTGCAGAGAAGTTATTCTCAGAAAGATATGGGTATGGAACGTATGTAATCGATTTAGAGCATTGGGGGATTCAAAGAGGGTTGCCGCAGAAACCATATTCAGAAGAAGATTATCATATAGCTTATAACAACATTAAAGGCATTAACCGGGCTTTAAAATATGCACATGGTAAAGAATATACACTCGTTATGTTACCGAGGGGTGAATATTCAATTTGTTACCCTTTGTCGATTAACTTAGTGGATAACATTACGTTTAATCTAAATGGTTCAACCTTAAAGGTGATGTATGACTCTGACAATAAATCTCCATATGATGAGCGAACTTCTGGAGCGATTCATTTGTTTGCCGGAGTATCCTTTAAGTTTCACCAGGTAATGAATGCCCATTTAACCAACGGGAAAATTATTGGCGATATGTATGAACGCAGTTTTAATGATCCGAGTGAGAAATATGTCGAACACACATATGGAGTGTCCTTTACTTATGGAGCTTCTTATTGTTCTTTGAGTCACTGCGACATAAGTGGGTATGCCGGGGACAATGTCAATTTCACTTCAGTTGGATGGATTCGAGGGAGTATACCGGGTACTCCGATACTTGGGGACATAGATGGGAATGGAGTAGTCATTCCATCAAATAATAGTATCATTACGGATTATGTTACTATACCTGATGGTGAATTTAGTGTGATTTCTCTTTCGGGACAAGGTTATTCAAGGCAAACCAGCTTAAACAATAAAGAATTCAATATAGCTTTTTATACAGATGATAATACTTTTATCGGTAGGACCACCAATATGCGTGTGCTATTCCCTATCTCGATCCCTAAAAGAGCAAAGAAAATCAAATTCATCTTTAGAAATGAATCCGATCCTGGCAGGAATCTTAATATTTTCACAAACTTTGGAGGTATGCCTGCGCATAATGTGGTGGAATTTAATGAGATTTATAATGGCCACCGCGGCGGAATCACAATGGGCGGTTCGTATTGCATTATTAAAAATAATCGTATTCGTGATAATGGGAAGTTCAATACGAATTTTTTAGATGGTGCTCCGCAATTTCCTGATTCTACAAAGTATGCGATTAACCAGGAAGATTCATATGGTGACAACAGTATCATTAGAGACAACTTGATCACTGGAGGATTTCATGGGATATTGACCAGAGGATACTCGGTGTTTATTGAAAACAATGTCATTACGAATATGGGTGGCTCTGGAATCGTTGTATACGATCAAGAATTTGCCACTATTAGAGGAAATTATATGCGACGGGCAGGTTTATATTTATTCGGAGCAGGCGGTCAAAAGAATCCTTTCGTAACTATTTCAAATAATTATATTGAAGGCAGTTTTAATGTGGAAAACCCCAGTTATAATACTATTGTTTCAAATAATTTCTTTAAAAATGGCATAGGTTCTTTGGGGAATGCTGTATATCGGAATAATATAGTGAAATTGGTTGTAGGAGGTGCGATACTAAAGGCTGCAAATAAAATCAGTGACTGTATCTTTTATTCAGACCCTACTGATCAATTCCAACCAGAAATTCATTTTTCTAATGACTTTGTAAACTGTCAATTTAAAAACCTATTGGTAACACTTAACACTGGAGTGCCAAGCAATATATCAATCCGGGATTGTGAGTTCAACGATTGTAGGTTTCGGACGTATCAGCACTTTCACACTGTACAATTTACAGAATGTCGTTTTGCTGATTCTCTCGTCCAATCCACTTGCGTCAACAGTGAGAAAAGAAAAAATGATATGCTTTTTAATCAGTGTCAATTCAAATCAACAAAAATGCCTTACTTCTTTCAAGCAATGTCAAACATTTCAGAGGGGATAAAGGTAGGATTTAATGAGTGCAAATTTGTGATAAATAATAGTAGTATTGAATCGTTATTCGATAATAACTATATAACGGATTCAATCATCGCATCAGTGATTTCCAATACCATTGAATATAAAGGAGACACACCAATCAGCATCCCTTATTTTAAAAGTGATAAAGAGGTGTGGGAAGCTTATATTGCTAACAATAAAACTTATAATATAATCCTGACTCTATCGAATTTAGTGAGATATAAATTATTTAACCCTGCAACTCATTCGGTCAATTCTCCTTCATCGGGTATTTATTCAAGAGGAGAAATCATTTATAATGCTATGCCTGTAGCTGGAGGGAATTTAGGTTGGATATGTATTCAGTCAGGGCAAGTAAACACCAATGCATGGAGTCCGAATACTTCCTATTCTCTAAACGATCTCATCAATGCGAGTGGATTTGTCTATAAATGTACCGTTGCCGGGACTTCAGGCCAATCACCTCCTACTCACTCAAGTGGAAGTGCAGTTGATGGCACAGTTCAATGGGAATATATGAAGCCTTTAGCAGTGTTTAAAGAGTTTGGTGTTATACAAGACTAGAGAACTGACCCATGTCAGTTCTTTTTTTGAACCTAATCATTCGATATCCCACCCAAAATTGGTTAAAATAGAAAAGACATAACTTGTTCGACAAATGGCTTCAGCTTAAAGGAGAGAAATACATGACGCACTATGCGGATGATAGTTTAGCTTTACATACAGATTTGTATCAGATTAATATGACGAAGGCGTATTGGGATGATGATTTCCATAATCGAAAGGCTGTTTTTGAAGTGTTCTTTCGAAAGCTGCCTTTTGGGAATGGATATGCGGTGTTTGCCGGGCTTGAACGGATCATTGAATATGTGAAAAAGTTTCATTTCTCTGTGAGTGATATTGAGTATTTAAGGGAATTGGGTTATGAAGAGGAGTTCCTTCAGTATTTAGGGGATCTTCGATTTACGGGGACGATCCGTTCGATGCAGGAAGGGGAGATTGCGTTCGGGAACGTTCCTCTTATACGGGTTGAGGCTCCCCTGGCCCAAGCTCAGTTACTGGAGACGGCGATCTTAAATATCGTGAACTATCAAACCCTGATTGCGACGAAGGCGAATCGAATTAAGCAAGTGGTCCAGGATGAAGTTGTGATGGAGTTTGGGACGAGACGGGCCCATGAACTGGATGCAGCCATTTGGGGGACGCGGGCAGCTTATATTGGCGGCTTTGATGCGACGAGCAATGTACGGGCGGGTAAGTTATTTGGGATGCCGGTATCAGGCACCCATGCCCATTCAATGGTTCAGGCTTATCAGGATGATTATCTGGCCTTCCATAAATACGCTGAGAGCCATAAGGACTGTGTGTTTTTAGTGGATACTTACGACACATTGAAATCGGGTGTACCCACGGCCATCCAGGTAGCAAAAGAACTTGGCGACCGGATTAATTTCAAGGGTATTCGTTTGGACAGTGGTGATATGGCTTACTTATCCAAGAAAGCTCGTAAAATGCTTGATGAAGCAGGTTTTACCGAAACCAAGATCATTGCGTCAAATGATCTGGATGAATATACGATTCTGAATTTAAAAGCCCAAGGAGCCCGGATTGATGTGTGGGGTGTGGGGACGAAGCTGATAACAGCATACGATCAGCCTGCATTAGGAGCCGTATATAAACTCGCTTCCATCGAAAACGAGTCGGGGGAAATGGAAGATACGATTAAAATATCCAGTAATGCTGAGAAAGTCTCAACACCTGGACTCAAAAAGGTTTATCGTATCATCAATACGATTAATCATAAATCAGAAGGGGAATATATTGCCTTAGAGCATGAAGATCCTCAAAATGAAAGCCGACTGAAAATGTTTCACCCTGTGCATACCTATATTAGTAAATTCATCACAAACTTTGAAGCGAGAGAGCTTCACGAGGATATTTTTAAAGACGGGGAGTTGGTTTATATATCTCCATCATTAGAATCAATGAGGTCCTTCGTGAATGAAAACCTCGACCTGCTTTGGGACGAGTATAAACGTTCCATGAACCCAGAGGGATATCCCGTGGATTTAAGTGAAGAATGCTGGACGAACAAAATGAATCTGATTCAAAAGGTTAAGGCAGATGTAAAAGAGAAATTCAACAAAACGATGTAGTCCTATAAAAGATGGGTAAATTAATCAGATCCAGTAATTATGATAAAACCTAAATGGAGTGTGAAAACATGGATTCTCTTCAAAAACAAATTGTAGAAGAAATGATGGTGTCCCCGGAAATCAACCCGCAGGAAGAAATACGCCGCAGTGTTGATTTTATGAAATCGTATTTGAAAAAGCATTCATTTTTGAAAAGCTTGGTCCTTGGCATTTCAGGTGGTCAGGATTCCACTTTATTAGGAAAACTTGCACAGATGGCAATCAACGAGATGAACGAGGAATCCGGTTCAGCGGATTATGCTTTTTACGCCGTGAGACTTCCCTACGGTGAGCAGGGAGATGCCGAGGACGCCATCGATGCAGTGGAATTCATTAACCCGACCGCCTCGATGACGGTGAATGTCCAGGAGGCAGTCGATGCCAGCGTCGAAGCTTTGAAGAAAAGCGGCATCGAGCTTTCCGACTTTGTCAAAGGAAACGAAAAGGCACGTGAGCGGATGAAAGTTCAATTCGCCATTGCTGCCATGAAGGATGGTGTTGTCCTGGGTACCGATCATTCTGCTGAGGCGGTTACCGGCTTTTATACGAAGTACGGTGATGGAGCGGCAGATATCGTTCCCCTTTTCCGTCTGAACAAACGACAAGGGAAGAAGCTCTTAATGGAACTTGGCTGTCCGGAACATTTGTACAATAAGAAACCAACGGCGGACCTTGAGGAAGACCGTCCGCAAATTCCGGATGAAGAGGCCCTTGGTGTCACTTACGATCAGCTGGACGATTATCTGGAAGGAAAAGAAGTGCCTCTTGAAGCAAAGAAAGCTATTGAAGGTCATTACCTGAAAACACAGCATAAACGTCATCTGCCTGTAACGGTGTTTGATGATTTTTGGAAATAAGAATGGAATGAAGCCAACTCTCAGCATGCGGGGGTTGGCTTTTTACTTTGTCTACGTATTTTGACAATCGACAGAAACGGACGGTAACAGACCCACGAGTACTTATGTCCTACCAAATCCCTAAAATTTCTATATTATTTTTCCATTTTATAGAGGATTTTCGACATTTTAAACGAAAGTAGTAATAGTTAAGGACGATATTGATGTATCCAGGAGGGGTAAGATGACTTATGAAATGGTAAACCCGAAGCTGCAAAGTATCATTGATAATATAGAGAAAGTCATGATTGGAAAGAGGAAGGTAGCGGAACTGAGTGTCGTTTCACTTCTGGCTGGTGGGCATGTATTGCTCGAGGACGTTCCCGGTGTGGGGAAAACGATGATGGTCCGTGCACTGGCGAAATCGGTGGGGGCGAGCTTTAAGCGCATTCAGTTCACTCCGGATCTATTGCCTTCGGATGTGATTGGGGTGTCGATTTATAACCCGAAGGAAATGGAATTTACATTCAGGCCGGGTCCGATCATGGGGAACATTATTCTCGCGGATGAAATTAACCGGACGTCACCGAAGACCCAGTCCGCACTACTTGAGGGCATGGAAGAGAGCAGCGTGACGATCGACGGGATGACAAGGAAGCTTGATAAGCCCTTCTTTGTTATGGCGACCCAGAATCCGATTGAGTATGAAGGGACATACCCTCTGCCGGAAGCGCAGCTTGACCGCTTCTTATTAAAGATGAAAATGGGGTATCCTGAACCGGAAGAAGAGATGGAGGTTCTTCATCGCGCTCAGAAAAACCCTCCGATCGATGAGTTGGAGTCTGTAATGACCTTGGAGGAATTGAGATATATTCAAGGGGAAGTGAAAGATGTAGTAGTCGATGACACGATCAAGAAATACATTGTGGAAATTGCGAATCGTACAAGGATTCATGCCAATGTTTACTTGGGAGCGAGTCCACGTGGATCCATCGCCTTAATGAAGGCATGTCAGGCATATGCCTTTTTAAGGGGCAGGGATTATGTGGTTCCCGATGACGTTCAATACCTGGCTCCTTTTGTATTCTCACACCGAATCATCATGAAATCTGAAGCGAGATATGAAGGTATCACTCCGGAAGAAGTGGTGGAAAGAGTGATGGCGCGTATCCCGGTTCCCGTACAAAGGCTTGTGAGATAGGATGAAGACGAAACTGCAATTTCTTAAACCCTTGGGGAAGTTTCTGCTGTTGCTCATTTTAGTGGGGATCTCGTTTTCTTACGCGATGTTCCAGGGGGGATTTGTCAGCTGGTTTTTATTTTATAGCTTTTTGCCATTCGCCCTTTATGCTGCTTCTGTATTCTTATATCCTCTTTCTGAGTTTTATGTAGAGAGGAGTTTCGAATCAAATGAGTACAAAGCGGGGGATGAGTTGAAGGTGACCATTACCCTTTCACGAAAGATTCCATTTCCTTTATTTTATATGGTGTTAGAGGATGTGGTGACAGATTCTGTTTTTCACCATTCCAGTTTTCAGAAGGCGAAAGCGATGATTCACCCTGGGTTCAGAAAACGAATCAAGCTCACGTATTACATAGAAGAACTTCCCCGTGGAGAGCATGTTTTCTCTGCTGTCCGGCTCCGTGCGGGCGATTTCTTTGGCATATTTGAAAAGGAAGCATCCATCGATTGTACCAATAAACTTCTTGTATATCCAGCGTTCGTCGATGTTCCTTACAGGCCTCTGGAAAATCGCTATGATCAAGGGATGACCACTTCAAATGTGAAGATTCAGAAGGACACGACCATGGCAACGGGTATACGTGATTATCAACCGGGGGATCGCTTCTCGTGGATTCATTGGAAGACCTTTGCCAGAACCAATGAGCTGATGACGAAGGAGTTTGAGGAACGTCAATCCCACGATGTGCTGATGGTACTGGATCGGGAGGGTTCTCCTTCCTTTGAATCGATGGTGACATTGTCGGCTTCGATGATTCGGTCCATTTTGAAAAAAGGGGCGCAGGTGGGACTGGTTTCGATTGGTGAGGATCATGTATCCTTTCCGATTCGCGGCGGTGAAGAGCATCAAAGTCAGCTATTCTATCATCTGGCGAAGGTCAGACAGGATAGCCCTTACGCTTTAGGAAAAGTACTACAGGGGGAAGGGTTGAACTACTCCCAATCCGCAGCTGTACTGTTTGTCACCTCGTCTGTTTCAAAAAAGTTGATCATGAGTGTGAATCAGTATGCGAAGCGGAACAGTTCGGTTGTGATCTTTTTGGTGAAGCGTAAAGGGGACGCCTATACGGCCGAGGAGAAATCGTTGAAAGCTTACGCCTCGTCCCGTGGTATTCGACTGAAGGTATGCTTTGAAGGTGACTTCTCTTCTGCCTTTATGGAGGTGAAACGAGCATGAGTCATGAAACACCTAAACACCGATTCTTTACGATTATGATTTACCTGTTTGGGTTTCTGCTTTTATGGGAATGGCTGAAGCCCCTTCAGGTGGTGACGGATACAGGGAGTTTGACGTATTTTGTGGTATTTATTGCTTTATCACTTGTCATGTCTTATTTCAGGATTCACCATTTCCTGACAGCGACAGTTAAGCTATTCTTTATTTTGTTTGCGTTACATGGATTGTATTATTCAGGTTCGTTTTTCACCTTTACATGGTTAGAGAAGTTTGGTAAAGACCTGTGGCTGAATATCGGTTTGACAGTTGGGCGTGAATGGCCAAGTCTTTCGTTCGAGTACAGAAGCTTATTGTTCTTTGTTTTACTATGGCTGATGACGTATTTGCTTTATTACTGGTTATCGGTCAGGAAGACGATTCTCCTCTTTTATGTGATGACCGTGACCTATATTTGTCTGATAGATACGTTCACGATTTATGAAGGGGATCGGGCGATTATCCGGGTCGTCATTTTCGGCTTTCTGTTAATGGGATTGTTGGCTCTCGAACGATTGGTTCAAAGGGAGAACCTTCTTGGATCCAAGATGAGGAGGCACCGCTGGATTGTACCGCTAACGGTTATGCTTGGGGTGAGTTCAGTTGTTGCTTTTGCGGCGCCCAAGGCAGATCCTATCTGGCCGGATCCGGTTCCTTATATTCAAACCTTTGCAGAAGGAGCCGGGGGCAGTGGCGTGAACAAAGTAGGATATGATGCAGATGATTCTCAGCTTGGGGGTCCCTTTGTCGGTGATCCTACTGTCATTTTTAATGCGGAAGTAACGAGAGAACACTACTGGAGAATTGAAACGAAGGATTTATATACAGGCAAGGGCTGGGAGCGATCCATTCCAGATGACCAGCTGGCCGCCATCCCTTTTGATTCAGAGGAAATGGTTCCCTTCACAACAAACGAACCGGATGGAGAACGAGAAGTGGAAACTGAGAGGGTAATGGTAGAACGAACCTATTCCCATGTTGTCTATCCTTATGGGATAGAAAGAATAATCGGAAATGAAGAAGGTTATTTCTCCTTTAATCCCGTTAACGAAAAGGTTACAAGTTATGAAGGGGAAGACGAGGCCGTTAAATTAGAGGAGTATGAACTTTCCTATCGATCTCCTTCCTATTCGCAGAAGAAGATGAAAGCAGCGAACGAAAGTCAGGAAATCATGAAGACTCCTGAATTTGTGGACCGTTATACACAACTTCCTGAAACGACTCCCCAGCGTGTGAAGGACTTGGCTTTTGAGATTACATCGGAAGAAGATAATTGGTATGACAAAGTAAGGGCGATCGAGAATTATTTTTCTAAAGAAGCTTATGTGTACGACCAATTTGACGTGCCGGTGCCTGAAGAAGGGCAGGACTACGTCGATCAGTTCCTATTTGAAACCCAGAGAGGGTACTGTGATAACTTCTCGACTTCCATGGTCGTGTTAGTCCGGGCACTTGGAATCCCGGCAAGATGGGCAAAGGGATATACAGAAGGGGAATACAGTAGACAAGTGGATACGACGTATAAGCTTTATGAGGTTTCCAATGATAATGCTCACTCCTGGGTGGAGGTATTCTTCCCGGAAGTAGGATGGGTGCCGTTCGAGCCTACTGTTGGATTCAGTAATAACGTTTCGTATCAATATGACCTGTATGTACCTGATTCGGATAACAGCCAAGTCCCTGTTCCTGAGAAAGAGGAAACACCGAAACAGCCGATTCAACCTGAAGAGGATGATTCAAGAGCGGCTGGTAGCGGTTTTTCTCTGTCGAAGCTTTGGGATGATATTCAAACATTCGTTGTGGAAAACTGGGGCAAGTTTGTCATGGGATTCATGCTCTTGGTTATCATGGGAATTGCTTTATACATCGTAAGAAGACGGTGGATGCCGTATGTCCTGATTTTCTATTATCGCAGAAAATCATCAGATGGCGCCTTTTCCGAAGCCTATCTTTCTTTAATCAAACAGCTTGAGAGATACGGACTGAAAATGGATGACGGGCAAACGTTGAGGGGATATTCGCGATATATTGACTCATTCTTTGGTACCCATGAAATGACGAGCCTGACCAATAATTATGAACGTATTTTATATGGTCAGAGGCAAGCGGAAGAAGATTGGAACAAGATGAGGGAATTGTGGGAAAATTTAATTAAAAGGACAACAGGTTGACCCTTTTTAAAACAAGGTATAAAATGATGTCAAATTCATAATAACGTTCGTTAGCATCCTTCGTATATCCTCGATAATACGGTTCGAAAGTATCTACCCGGTCACCTTAAATGACTGGACTATGAAGGCAGTGTTCTAATTTGACATCCCTGTATGCAAAAAACTGGAATTCTGCCTTTTTTTAAGGCGAAGTCTGGTTTTTTTTATTTTTTTAGGAATGCTAACAACAACAGGTACTATAAGGATGGAGTCCGTCCTGATCCATAAAAAAACTGATGAGGTGAACTGAATGCTTGGTAAAGAAGAATTGCACAATCAAGAAATGATCGTCGTTTTGGACTTTGGAAGTCAATACAATCAATTAATCACGCGAAGAATTCGTGAGTTTGGTGTTTATAGTGAGCTCCACCCGCATACAGTTACCCTTGAAGAAATCCAGGAAATGAATCCAACCGGGATCATCTTCTCCGGGGGACCGAACAGTGTCTACGGTGAAGACTCATTCCGTTGCGATGAGCGTATCTTTGATTTGGACATTCCGATTCTGGGAATCTGCTACGGTATGCAGCTTATGACCATGCACTTCGGCGGGAAAGTGGAACGCGCGAAGCACCGTGAATACGGAAAAGCGGCTATCAATATTGAAAAACAATCTAAGTTATTCTCCAACCTTCCGGAAGAGCAAGTCGTATGGATGAGTCATGGAGATCTTGTCGTGGAAGCTCCTGCAGGCTTTAATGTGAACGCAACGAACCCTTCTTGTCCGATTGCTTCCATGAGTAACGAAGAAAAAGGGTTATATGCCGTTCAATTCCATCCAGAGGTACGTCACTCTGTACACGGGAATGAAATGCTGAAAAACTTCGTATTCGAAGTGTGTGGCTGCACAGGCGACTGGTCCATGGAGAATTTCATTGAAATCGAAATGGAGAAGATCCGTCAAATAGTTGGAGATAAAAAGGTTCTTTGCGCATTAAGTGGAGGAGTGGACTCTTCCGTTGTGGCTGTTTTGATTCATAAAGCAATCGGTGATCAATTGACATGTATTTTCGTCGATCACGGCCTTCTTCGTAAAGGTGAAGCAGACAGCGTAATGAAAACCTTCTCTGATGGCTTTAATATGAACGTCATTAAAGTGGATGCACAGGACCGCTTCTTAAATAAATTGAAAGGCGTTTCTGACCCTGAGCAAAAACGTAAAATCATCGGGAATGAATTTATTTACGTGTTTGATGATGAAGCGACTAAGCTTAAAGGTATCGAGTATCTTGCGCAAGGAACTTTATATACAGACATCATTGAAAGTGGAACAGCCACTGCTCAGACGATCAAATCTCACCACAATGTTGGTGGACTGCCTGAAGACATGCAGTTCACACTTATTGAGCCATTGAACACATTATTCAAAGATGAAGTGCGTGCATTAGGATCTGAACTGGGTATTCCTGATGAAATCGTATGGCGTCAACCATTCCCGGGACCGGGTCTTGGAATTCGTGTGCTTGGTGAAATTTCTGAGCAGAAGCTTGAAATTGTTCGTGAGTCTGATTACATCCTGCGTGATGAAATCAAGAAAGCGGGACTTGATCGTGACATTTGGCAATACTTCACGGTCCTGCCTGACATCCGAAGCGTCGGAGTGATGGGGGATGCGAGAACCTATGACTATACGATCGGAATCCGTGCTGTGACATCCATTGACGGTATGACTTCCGACTGGGCCCGTATTCCTTGGGATGTACTGGAGAAAATCTCAACACGCATCGTAAACGAAGTCGATCATATTAACCGCGTTGTGTATGATGTGACAAGTAAGCCACCTGCGACGATTGAGTGGGAATAGAAATTTATAGATTCTTGATAGATAGGTGACAGGCATTTCCCGTCGAAGGTCGATTTTTAGAATTCGACAAAAAACGGGAGTGCCTGTCATTTTGTGTATAAAGCGAACATTAATATAAATTACAATAAATAATGTTCGTATTTTGTGTTGACGGTCATGTTTTGTGTTGGTACAATAGTACTGTAATCATAACAAAACATTATAATAGTATTACGTCGTATAATTTCGGGAATAGGGCCCGAGCGTTTCTACCAAGCTACCGTAAATGGCTTGACTACGAGGTGATTGTGAATAGGGTTGTTTAATATTTTTTTCATTTACCTATTCATTATGATCTTAACAGTCAAAGCCTTGAACTCTGGTAGTTCGAGGCTTTTTTTATGGAAATGCAAGATTCTGCGACGACTCAATAGGAGGAGTACAAGAATGAAAAATTTCTTTCAGTTTGACCAGTTAGGAACGACTTATAAAAGGGAAATCATCGGGGGATTAACGACGTTTCTTTCAATGGCTTATATCCTGATCGTCAACCCATTGACGTTAACCCTTCAATCCGTACCGGACCTTCCGGATAGCATGAGAATGGATTACGGTGCAGTATTCGTCGCTACGGCATTGGCGGCTGCGATTGGTTCCTTGATTATGGGGCTGATTGCAAAATATCCAATAGCTTTAGCTCCTGGTATGGGTTTGAACGCATTCTTCGCATACACAGTAGTATTGACGATGGGTGTGCCGTGGCAATCAGCGTTGACAGGTGTGTTAATTTCAGGTTTGATTTTCATCGTACTCACACTGTCGGGTATCCGGGAAAAAATTATTAACTCAATCCCATCTGAATTGAAGTATGCCGTGGGAGCGGGGATTGGACTTTTCATCACATTTATCGGTTTTCAAAATGCCGGAATCATTGTGAACAATGATGCAGTTTTAGTGGGACTTGGAGATTTAACAAATGGCTCGACTCTTCTCGCCATTTTCGGAATCATCATTACCGTCATTCTGATGACAAGAGGCGTTAAAGGCGGTATATTCATCGGGATGGTTGTAACGGCAATCGTCGGAATGATCGTTGGGTTAATCGACACGCCGGAAAAAGTAGTAGATGCAGCGCCAAGTCTTGCTCCTACGTTTGGAGCAGCATTAGATCCACTATTCAATGATGCGGGAAGTATTTTTACGATTCAAATGCTTGTAGTGATTCTAACATTCTTATTCGTTGATTTCTTCGATACGGCGGGAACCCTTGTAGCGGTAGCCAATCAAGCAGGATTAATGAAGGAAAATAAACTACCACGCGCTGGTAAGGCTTTATTTGCTGACTCATGTGCAACAGTGGTAGGAGCAATCTTAGGGACATCAACGACCACGTCTTATATCGAATCTTCAGCAGGGGTAGCGGCAGGGGCTAGAACAGGATTTGCGTCAGTGGTAACGGCAGTCTTGTTCTTACTCTCGATTTTCTTCTTCCCGCTGCTTGCCGTCATTACATCGGCAGTAACAGCACCGGCACTTATCATTGTAGGGGTATTGATGGTTTCATCACTGGGTGAAATTGATTGGAAGAAGTTTGAGGTAGCTGTGCCTGCATTCTTAACAATCGTAGCCATGCCTTTAACATATAGTATCGCCACAGGTATCGCGATCGGATTTATCTTCTACCCTATCACGATGATCATGAAAGGTCGCGTAAAAGAAATCCATCCTATCATGTATTTCTTGTTTGTTATCTTCGTTCTGTACTTTATATTCTTAGTTTAAAACAAAACATTCTTTAAGCTGGTCTCTCGTAGATCAGCTTTTTCTTATTTTTTAGCGGAAAAGAGTGAAACATAAATAGAGGAAACGGGGGAGGGTCTAGAGAAGATATACGTGTAGAGTAAGTTTGAATTGAAAAAAGTGAGGGTTTTCGTTAAAATCATGGAATCGGATAGTGTCGAAAATGGTCGAAATTATGGGGAGAATGACGATGTCTACTTTAAATGTGAAAAAAGCTTTAAATAACAATGTATTAATTGCAGATCACGAGAGCTACGGTGAAGTCGTGCTGATCGGTAAAGGGATAGGGTTCAACCGTAAAAAAGGGGACCCCATTCAGAATGATATTGCAGAAAAAATGTTTGTGTTAAAAGGAGAGAAAGAGCAGGAGCAGTACAAAAACCTCCTTCCTTTCTTAAATGATGATATGTCAAACGTCATTATTTCTGCCATCGAGTTAATCAGAAAAAGAACCAACTCTTTTCTAAATGAGCATATTCACATCGCCCTGACCGACCATATCCTTTTTGCGATTAACCGATTGATGAGAGGGATGGAGATCCGCAATCCGTTTCTGGTAGAAACAAGGACGCTGTATCCATTCGAATACGAAATAGCCAGAGAAGTGGTTGGTATGATCAATGAAATGACAGATGTTCATTTGCCGGAAGGGGAAGTGGGATTTATTGCCCTTCATATCCACAGCGCCATGATGAACAAGGATCTGTCGGAAGTGAATCAACACTCCCAGTTGATTGGTCGCCTGACCGCGATGATCGAACAACAGCTGGATGTGAAGATTAATAAGGAAAGCGTCGATTATATGAGGCTTGTGCGCCACATTCGATATACAATAGAGCGGGTACTTAGGGGAGAACGCGTAGAAGAGCCAGAAAAAATCGCAAAACTGTTGAAAGAGGAATACCCTCTCTGCTATAATTTATCTTGGAAGCTAATCAAGATGATGCAGCAAACATTACAAAAACCTGTCTACGATGCAGAGGCTGTATATTTAACCATGCACTTGCAGCGTATTCAGAGCAAAGTTAAATAAAGCACTTATCTTTCTTACGTGTTACTGATACGATCAGGCATGAGTGAAGAAGATGATTGAAACGTATAATTTGGGGTAGTCTATCCATATACGTTCATTATCCTCTTTTCTCATGCCTTTTTTGTTTGCAATCATCATCTAATTAGTTGAAAAAAAGAAACAAATAAAAGGAGGAAACTTCATGTTTAAAAAGGCTTTTGGTGTTTTACAAAAAGTCGGTAAAGCCCTCATGCTGCCCGTAGCAATCTTGCCGGCAGCCGGACTTCTGCTTGCATTCGGTAATGCCCTGCAAAATCCGACGTTATTAGAAATTGCTCCATTCCTTTCAAACGGCGGCGTTGAAATGGTCGCAAGCGTCATGGAACAAGCAGGTGGAATTATTTTCGGAAACTTAGCCCTGTTATTCGCAGTAGGTGTAGCCATCGGGTTAGCTGGTGGTGAAGGGGTAGCTGGTTTAGCGGCTATCGTTGGTTTCTTGATTATGAACGTAACAATGGGAACAGTTGAAGGATTAGGAATTGGAGATGTAACAGGTGATGGTGTAGATCCTGCATACGCACTTGTTCTCGGAATACCTACACTTCAAACCGGGGTATTCGGCGGTATTATCGTCGGGATACTCGCGGCGGCTATGTACAATCGTTTCTTCCAAATCGAACTTCCTTCATACTTGGGATTCTTTGCAGGTAAACGATTTGTTCCAATCGCAACGGCAGCTTCTGCTGTTGTATTAGGATTATTAATGTTATTAATCTGGCCACCGATCCAAAATGGCCTAAATTCATTCTCTAACTTTATGCTTGGTGAAAACAGAGCATTTGCTGCTTTCATATTTGGTGTCATCGAACGTGCTCTTATTCCATTCGGACTTCACCATATTTTCTACTCACCATTCTGGTTTGAGTTCGGTACGTATACTTCAGAAGCTGGAAACATTATTCGTGGAGACCAGGCGATCTTCATGAAACAGATTCAAGATGGTGTACAAGATCTAACTGCAGGTACCTTCATGACTGGTAAATTCCCATTCATGATGTTCGGTCTTCCGGCAGCGGCATTAGCGATCTACCATGAAGCAAAACCTGAAAGAAAAGCAGTTGTAGCCGGTATCATGGGCTCGGCAGCTTTAACTTCTTTCTTAACTGGTATCACAGAACCAATCGAATTCTCATTCTTATTCGTAGCACCGGTACTATTTGGTATCCATACTATCTTTGCCGGTTTATCTTTCTTAACCATGCATCTATTAGATGTTAAAATCGGTATGACATTCTCAGGTGGTTTAATCGACTATATCCTATTCGGTCTAATCAACCCTCAAACAAACGCATGGATCGTTATTCCTGTAGGGGCAGTCTTTGCTGTCATTTACTACTTCGGATTCCGTTTCGCTATCCGTAAGTTCAATCTCATGACTCCTGGTCGTGAAGATGTAGATGAAGATGACGATGGATCACCGGCAAGTTCAGCTGGGGACCTTCCATACAATATCCTGGAAGCAATGGGTGGACAAGAAAACATCGCTCACTTAGACGCATGTATCACTCGTCTCCGTGTTTCTGTTAATGATGTGAAGAGTGTCGATAAGAAACGCCTGAAAAGATTAGGTGCTTCAGGAGTACTTGAAGTCGGAGACAACATTCAAGCAATCTTCGGACCTAAGTCAGACACGATCAAATCACAAATGCAAGATATCATCCGTGGGAAAGCTCCACGTAGAGTAGAAACAAGCGCAAATGAAGAAGTTGAGCAACAAATTGAAGAAGTGAACCCAGATGCACTTCAAACAACTGAAGAACAAAAGAACGAAAAATTCGTAGCTCCTATCACTGGAGAAATCAAAGACATCACGGAAGTTCCTGATCAGGTATTCTCAGGAAAAATGATGGGTGACGGTTTCGCGATCGTACCGACAGAAGGAACAATCGTTTCTCCTATCACAGGTAAAGTCGTAAACGTATTCCCGACGAAGCATGCCATCGGACTTGAGTCCAAAGCAGGCCGTGAAGTTCTGATCCATGTTGGAATCGATACGGTTAAATTAGAAGGTAAAGGATTCGAAGCGCTCGTAAAAGAGGGAGACCAGGTAGAAGCAGGTCAACCATTACTGGAAGTAGATCTAGACTACATCAAAGAAAACGCGCCTTCTATCATGACACCGATTGTCTTCACGAACCTTAAAGAAGGTCAACAAGTAACAATCGAGAAGTCAGGTAAAGTAAACCGTAACGACGAAAACATCATCAAGATCGATTAATGAATAATTAAACCCATTTCATTCTCTAACTAAGAGAATGAAATGGGTTTTTTTGTTAGTTTTGAAATTTTACTGGAGGGAATGAAGTAAATATAGTTTCTACTATATAGTAGAAAGATATGTAGAGGGCTTTGATTGAAAGTTTTTAGAGTCTCAAGAATATAAGAGCTTAAGCTGTGTATTGGATGTTGTAATCATAGTAAAGAGTAGAAGAAAATAGTAAGACTGAATTTTTTTCGAAAAACTCTCTTAAAAGTATTGACGTATTTCTAATAGATTGATATACTTTAAAAACCGTCGCAAGAGAGCAGCGGGTACATAACAACTTGAAACAAGGATTGAAAAAGCTCTTAAAAAGTTGTTGACAAACACACTGCATTCTTGATATGATGGTCAAGTCGCTTCGAACAGAAACGACAAACATTGAACCTTGAAAACTGA